>DAOWEE010000175.1 GCA_030638625.1 Methanosarcinales archaeon | reverse complement strand
GTTTGATGGATTTCTCAACCCCCTTGTAGGCCTCTTCAAATTTTATGGCAAGGTCAATCCTCAGGTCCGAACCCCGCTGAGGTCCGCCACGCCTGCGGCTTCCACCGCCAAAAATAGAATCAAAGATACCACCTAAACCACTATTACCGCCACCGCCATAACCCCTGAAAATGTCCTCAAAGTCCATACCCCTGAAGATATCCTCCTGGCTCCAGCGCCCGTCAACACCAGCATGCCCATACTGGTCATACTTGGCACGCTTTTCAGAATCACTGAGCACACCGTAAGCTTCGCTAATTTCCTTGAACTTCTCCTCAGCACCATCCTCCTTGTTGCGGTCAGGATGGTACTTCAGGGCCAGCTTCCTGTAAGCCTTCTTCAGTTCACCCTCAGAGATGCTCTTCTCAACACCCAGTATGTCGTAATAATCACGTTTGTCAGCCATGTATGATCAGTTTTTTAAAAAAAATAAACAAAGGATAAGGATTAGAATTAATCCTTGTCCTCGTCTACTACTTCGTACTCAGCATCGACCACGTTGTCATCACTGGCTTCACCCTCAGCTTCAGGACCGGGAGCACCTTCTCCGCCAGCAGCAGCCTGTTCCTGTGCAGCCTGCTCATAAATCTTGGTACTGATTGCCTGCATCTCATTGGTGAGTTCATCAATAGCCGCCTGGATAGTATCCTTGTCGTCGCTACTGATAGCTTCCCTTGTCTTCGCAATCTTATCTGTGATAGACGTTCGCTCATCCTCAGACACCTTATCACCCAGGTCGGCCAGTGCTTTCTCAGTAGTATAAGCAAGAGTATCTGCCTGATTCTTAATCTCAATCAGTTCCTTTACCTTCTTATCCTCTTCCTCATACTGCTTGGCATCATCCATCTTATTCTTTATCTCGTCCTCTGAAAGTTTATGAGGCGCAGTGATGGTAATCTTCTGCTCTTTATTGGTACCAAGGTCCTTCGCAGTAACATGAATGATACCGTTGGCATCAATGTCAAAAGTCACTTCAATCTGGGGAATACCCCTCGGCGCCGGTGGAATTCCTACAAGAGTAAACCGTCCCAGCGTAGTATTGTCTGCCGCCATGGCACGCTCACCCTGCAGCACATGAATATCCACCGAGGGCTGGTTATCAGCAGCCGTACTGAATATCTGGCTCTTCTTGGTAGGTATAGTGGTATTGCGCTCAATAAGCTGGGTTAACACGGCACCCAATGTCTCTATTCCGAGAGACAACGGTGTCACGTCAAGCAGCAACACATCCTTGACCTCGCCTTCCAGCACACCGGCCTGGATTGCTGCACCCATAGCCACACATTCCATAGGGTCAACGCCGCGTTCCGGCTCCCTGCCAACCAAATCACTCACGAACTTGTGAACTACAGGCATCCGTGTGGGTCCACCCACCAGGATAATAGTGGTAATATCAGATGTCTTCATTCCTGCATCCTTGATAGCCTGCTCCATAGGCTGGCGTGTCTTCACTATTATAGGCATGACCAGTTCTTCAAGTTTGGATCTTGTAAGATCCATCTCAAGATGCTTGGGTCCTGCCTGGTCAGCAGTAATGAACGGCAGGTTGATGGAAGTCTGCATTGTGGTCGTAAGTTCGATTTTTGCCTTCTCTGCAGCTTCTCGCAGGCGTTGTACAGCAGTCTTATCAGTCCGGAGGTCAATTCCCTCTTTTGACTTGAAATCCTCTGCAATGTAATCTATGAGAATATTATCCATATCAGTACCACCCAAGTGGGTATCACCTGATGTGGATTTTACTTCAAATACACCATCGCCCATTTCCATAATTGTAACATCAAGGGTACCGCCACCGAAATCGTACACCAGTATCTCCTGGTCTTCCTTCTTATCAAGTCCGTATGCCAGCGAAGCAGCAGTGGGTTCATTGATAATACGCACTACTTCAAGACCTGCTATCTCACCCGCATCCTTGGTGGCCTGTCTCTGGTTATCATTAAAATATGCAGGTACGGTTATGACTGCCTTCTCCACCTTATCGCCAAGGTGCGCTTCTGCATCCTGCTTAATTTTCTGCAGAATAAAAGCAGAAATATCCTGGGGAGTGAATTCCTTGCCCCTGACATCAACCTTTTCACCGGTTCCCATCTTACGCTTGATGGCCATAATAGTGCCATCAGGATTGCTTACCGCCTGTCTGCGGGCTGGTTCCCCAACCAGTTTTTGCCCATCCTCGGTGAAAGCCACCACTGACGGGAATGCCTTTCCGGCAACACTTGCGCCTTCTGCACTGGGTATAATTGTAGGACGGCCACCAATAAGAGCTGCAGCCGCCGAATTGCTGGTTCCCAGGTCAATTCCGATTATCTTTGCCATTTAATAATTCACCTCATCATATTAGAATAATACCTTCTCATTTATCAACTATTTCTCTTTGTTCTCAGATAACTTTACCTTTGAATATCGAACAACCCTGTCCTTAATCCTGTATCCACGCTGGAACTCCTCTATCACAGTATTGTTGGGACACTCGTCAGAGGGTTCCTTCATCATCGCTTCGTGACATTGATGGTCGAACTTCTCCCCCACCGCATCAATGGGCTCAAGACCCCTTGATTCAAGGATGCTTTTCAACTGGGAATATACCATCTCCATTCCCTTTAAAATGGAATCCCTGTCTTCCGACTCACTTGCACTGGCAATCCCCCTTTCCATGTTCTCCATCACATCAATAAGTTCTGCTACAAGGTCAGCACTGGCATATTCGACAATCTCTGCCCGTTCCCTTTCCATTCGTTTTTTGTAATTATCAAACTCTGCCGTAAGCCGCTGTAGATGGTTAAGGTAATCTAACGCGAGAGTCCGGGATTCATCCAGCTCACAGGCTAATTCTTCCACTGACCGTTCCTCAACCTCTTCTGCAGTTTTTTCCTCAACCGCCATTTCCCCATTTGAGATACCATGTTCCTGGTCTTCCCGGGCTGTTATCTCTTCCCCAGGTTTACCCACCTCATTATTTGATAGGTTAACCTCACCCTTCTTCCTCTTTACCATTTCATTCCCCTGCTGGATACAGATTCAATACTTTCGTAACAATCCCCATTTCTAATAATCGTCCCCGATATCAGGTGCCTGGATACC
>DAOWEE010000365.1 GCA_030638625.1 Methanosarcinales archaeon | reverse complement strand
TTGCTGAAATCACTGGGTGCGTGGTCATGGCATACAAAGCAGCTCACATTTCCATGCCCATCTACCTGCGGTGGATTTACTATCTTGGGATTAACAGTATCGTTGATTATGGTCGTAGTATCTGATTCAGGTATGGTATCATCCAGCAGCAATGATTCCCTGGAACTGTTCTCATGGCAGTCAATACATGAACTGATAGTGCTGCCCAGGAAAGTCAAGTTAGAATTGGTATGCCCGTGACATTCAGCACAGGATGCATTACCATGACCCAGGACTATTGGTGATGTGACAACCCAGGTAGAATTGGAATTATCCACTACAACGGTATTGCTGTTCTTTGGTATGGTGTCATTGATCAATGATACGTTCCTGCTTTCATTCATATGACATGCTGTGCAATCGGGACCAAGGAAATCCTCAACATTTACGAAGTCGCTGGGAGCATGGGTGTGGCACTCAAGACAGGTAACATTGCCGTGACCCACAACCTGTGGGGGTGTTACTGTCCACACATTACCGCTTTGGCTTAAGGGCACGGTTCCATTGGATACGGGGTCCTCATATTCCAATAACTTAACTTCAGCGGACGCATTTTCATGGCATGCCATACATTCTTCCGCGGTTTCACCTACAAAAGTGAGTTGTGAGTTGGTATGCCCGTGGCACTCTGAACATTCGGTGTTCCCGTGACCCAGGACCTGTGTGGGTGGGATATCGGTGCCGTTAGTGGAATTTACAGGAGCCACTGCTTCATTAATATGGCAGCCTACACAATCCGCACCGAAATTCAGGGTTAACTGGGCAGGGCTGTGACCGTGACATACAAAGCAACTGACATTACCGTGACCTGCCACCTGGGTGGCATGGGGTTCGAGTAAGAGGTCATCTCTTGCTTCCAGGCTAGTGTTGCTAAATAATGGCACAGGGTCATGGCAGATGATACAAACACTTTCATTCTCAATTGATTCGACCAGTGTGGTATCTGCCAAATCCACATTCAATCCGGTATGCAATTCATACGAGTTTGTGGCATTCTCATGACAGAACATGCACTCTGCTGCGGTAAGTCCATAGGTCTGTGTGATATGTATCTCGCCGGGATGACCGAGGCCTACAGGTATTGGTTCTGAATCATTCACAGGGTTTCCGTGACACCGCAAACAGTCCAAATGGATGGATTCATTGTATGGGGTGGTGAGACTGTTCTGGCCGTGGATACGGTGCTGATGACAGCCGTTACATCCGCCTTTGGCTGATAGTTCATTCTGGAGGTCATGGGGGTCATTGTGGCATTTCAGGCAGGTTGACGCTTTTTCATAGTCGGTATATGACTCATCTACCTGACCGTGTTCGCTGTCGCGGTGACAGTCCATACATACATAGTTCCACTGTTTATCGTGAGGTTCGGCCAGACTATGGCATACGCCGCATTCTGATATCTTGGCACCATCCATTGGTATCTCAACCAGGGTGGTTTCATTTGTACTATTTCGCACAATGAGGCTGCCATTTTCCATATAATGGTGGCAATCCACGTTGACACATGTTGGTTCAGAAGCTGTCATATTGCCATGGGTTTGTGTCTGGTGGCAATTCTCACAATCATAAGAATACTGGGTATTGTGTACTGATTCATGACACGTACCGCATTCAATTTCCTGATACTGGGTATGTGTGCCTTTGCGCTCCACATGCAAATCATCAATGTAAATGGTACCACTGTCTGAATCATAATTCTCAAGCTGTATCCGAAGCATATCTGCATGGGAGATATAAAGAATTTCAAGTTCGCTCAATGATGTTATTGGAATTTCGACCTCTTTCCAGCCTGACCAGTTCAGATGTTGGGCTGTGTTGTAATGCCATTTGCCTGACTTATTGTTCCTGATACTGACCTGGAACTGGGTATTGTCGTCTGCCGGATTTCCATAAAGCCAGAATTTGATACTGGTAGCATTGGTGAATTCAAGGTCTGATTGGTCAATATATATCCTGCCAACACCCAGAGCCATGGAATAATCCAGTTTACCTGATTTTGTCCCTTCCACAGCCTGGTCGGTTGATGCCGTCAGGCTGACTGTAGAGACAGGGAAACCAGGTGCGGAATATACAATGATATCTGAAACATCCTCATAATCTTCCAGTTCCCTGCTGACAGTGCTCATGTTGTCCGGCATCACCTGCATACCGGAACCCGAGGATTCAGGGTGGCAGTCTGTACAATCCGGAATTGTGGGCTGGATATCGTTGGAGATATCGCCGCCATGGCAGACCTGGCATGAATCATGTGTATCCGGATTGAGTAATGTCAGGGAAACATTGTTGGGTAAATATACATTCAGGGATTTAAGTTTCGGCTGTTCGGTAAGAACGGCGGCAGTATGGGTGGGAGAGCTGCAATAACCCGTACCAGTCCACACTCTGCTCCATGAACTGACCGTGAACCTGACCCTTGAGATATTCTGGCTGCTGAAAGTATAGAGCTGTTCATTATCATAATTTGAATATGTGGTGGACGATATCAGGGTTATCCAGCTGCCATTGTTCAGTCCTTGCACGGTATAGGTGGATTTATAATTGGACATCGCAATTCGGACACCGTCCACATAATATGCACCATCAAGGTCGATTTCCATGATCTGATTGGTGACACCATCAGGAGACCAGTACGTATCATCATTGCTGTCCACTGCAAAAGATGGATTGCCTCCATGTGATGAATTAGCGATTTTGTTTTTGGCTGTGTCAACATTGATGCCTGCATGTACATCTGCACCATAATCTTCTGACAAAACATTAGACCATTTATCCTGACCGCTGTTATGGCAATCAGGACAGGCAGAGGGGAGTACTTCGGTCAGGTGACATTTGACACAATTAACATCCCTTGCATTGTTGTGATAACCACAATTTGAACCCCCTGTACCTGCCGGAGCAGGGTCTACCAGCGGATGCACCTCATGAACATATTCCTTGCTGAAATTGGATGGGGACACTGGCCCGTCAGAATTACCGTAGGCACCACTGGTAATGGCATGGGCGTAATAGTGATTATAGTCCATACCAGGATTTATATGACATCTGGTACAGCCCCATTCCATGACACTGAAATATTCATTAATGCCTGGATATTTATCCAGTTCAACCCAGTACGTGCCTTCGGGACTGTTTCCGGCGATGGTATAATCAGCCGTATATAGACCATCTACTCCGGTCAAGGGAAGACTGGTTACAAGAGTTCCGTCATACTTGTAGATATTGGCAGTAATCGTCTGGTCATCAAGGATATGACCGGCTTTGGTCAGGAATTCAGCATGAATGGAAATATCCCTGTATTCTTCAGGAGTAAGGTCAGCATTCCAGCTTGGGTGACCAACCAGGACTTCAGCAGGGTCTATCCACATTTTAAGATGGGCAGACGTGGTAACTTCCGAATCCAAACCTGTTATTCCGTTATGTGCTACTGATGAATTAATGTAATATGATGAATAGTCTTCAGGAATCTGGTACATAACATCCACAGTACCATTCGAATCGGTGGTCGTCGAGTTGCTTGCAATCAATGACCCGTTACCGATATAACTCAATTGTGAAGAGACTGAAACACCTGGCACGTAATGGGTGCCGTTAAAGACACTGATAGATACCGTGGCATTGTCGCCAGGGTCATAGCTTAATTTATCAAAGACGGTCTCAACGTTGAAGTTGACAGGGACTGTAATTGAAGTGGTTCCACTGACATCTTTTGAGTCCAGGGCAGTGAACTGGGCGGTATAGTCTCCTGATATGGGTAACAAGGGAGTGAATGTGGCTGCTGTATTATAGACCCACATTTCGAAGATGTATATGTTCTGGGCGTTATTGGAAGTTTCATAGGAGATACGCACACCTTTTGTGGTCGAGGTGGGAATATCGTCGATGACATAAGGGAAACTGGTTGTAGTGAATCCATTCACGACCTTTTTATCAACCCAGGTGACACCGTCGGTATCCAGTACCTGTATCCTGTATGAGGTTGGCCATTTGTTGGTATCGTAATACACCATGACCTGGTTAATGGTTACGGGTTGTGCCCATGTTATCTGTGCATAATCCCCAATGCAGGCAGCAGTGGTTGCAGGATATACAAATGAACCGTCGTTGATTCTGGTTACACTGCCAAATCCTGACCCGCCGGCAGTACCGGTGCGGGCATAATTTTCAGTTGACTGGCTGAATGCGGATGTGTTATAATTAACAGATGTGCCGTTTGGTAGGGTCAGGTTCAGGGAAACTGTTCCATCGAATGGTGTTGACATATTGGAATGGACACTGACACTGAAGTTACCGGTATCACCAACTATGTATGGTGTTTCCAGTAATACCGGTGAAACATTCAGACGGTCTACTATGAACTGGGTAGTGGCGGTACTGGTGTAACCATCACTGGTGGATATGGCTGATATGTTATAGTTGCCATATTCATCAGTTCCTGCAAAGTCTAATGAATATCTTCCGTTTCCAAGGTCGGTAATGTCTGCCGGAGTTGAATAACTCAATACTGACATGCCAGGTTTGGTGATGTTGATGGATACACTGGCACCTGTGATGGAATTGCCGTTAATGACCTTGAAATCATCAATGTAGACCGAACCTCTGGTTTCTACTTCACTGGCACTATTATCGTCATCTATCAGGACTGTAAGGTAGTGAGCATGAGTGAGGTCCATACCAAAATCACTGACATTGAATGAGTAATAGTTCCAGCCAGGTACGGGGTTTTGACCGTAGATACGCTCGTCACTGCTCGTTCCTGTGGCGTCATTTTCAAGGACCAGTGCCACTGCATCGAATGCGTCAACCAGGTCCAGGTAGAGCCAGAATGTTATATTGTTGACCTGTGACACATCAATTGGACCTAAGCCCGATTCAAGGTACATGTATTCGTTTGTGCTTTTGGTGACGTAATAATCCACTTTCTGGGATTGGGTCCCGCTCTTATGATACAGGCGTGTTCTGTCATGGACTTCTTCTGACATATTCCGGACGGTTCCTGTAGTACCGGCACGGTATGACCAGTTGGAAGTGACCTGTTCCATATCATCGAAGATAACGTCATCGAACAGTTCAACCGTAAGTATGGCAGTATCCATGAGATTGATGGTCTCGATGGTGGGTGCAATGGTTGACCCGATTTGGATGTCAAAGGATGTATCGGTCCTGCCGGTGGTACCTGCTGTATCCTTGGCTGTGACGGTTACATCATAAGTACCGATAAGGGATGGCCTTGTGAAACTGACTGTGAAGGAACCGTTAACATCTGTTTGCAGGTTGTAGACCGATATCAATCCGTCAGGTGCGGTTACATACACAAGTACGGGGGACGGACGGGGTACACCTGAGCGGTTATCCTGCACAGTTCCGTTGATGGTGACATTATTGAGTTCAGGGTTTCCTATTGTGAGGTCATAGGAATCACCTGTATTGACAGTGATGTTCAAGTTGGATACCAGTATGGTGCTGACGTTTACGGTGTATAGGTTAGAATAACTGCTTAGGCCTGTTACGATATAATCGCCTACCCATGGCAGTGCACTGGTATTAGAGCGGGTGGTGACTGCAGCATTATCAATGTAGCCTGTATTGTCGAATGTCCAGAAATGGAAATTCGGGTTCCAGTCGGTCAGGTTGTAGGTACTGTCTGCTTTATCGGGCATGGGCCTGGAACTGTCATCCCTGGAATACACGAATAGCTGTGATTCCGTAGCATAGAACCGGACCTCCATTGTGTACCATTTACCAATCTCGGGAGTGAACAGGTTTTCATAATGCCAGCCGTCAAGGTCATAGGTCTGGGTTTTGAGTATGCCATCGGCTTTATCGATATAGATACCATGGCGGCGATAGCCTGATGTGGGGTTGCCTTCAACTGCAACGACCAGTCCGCCGCTGAGGTTATCGGTCATGAAATCGGCGGTGAGTACCGGGTACGCTGTTCTGGAATAGGTGGTACTGCCTGAGAAATTGGCATTGAAATCAAGGCCGTTGCCGTTTAATTCCATCCATTCTGCTGAGATGTTGTGGATTGAGGTGGAAGAATTGTCCCATTCAGTGCTGTTGAATGTAGTGAAGGTGTCGTTGAATCCTTCTGTGAAAGTATTGGATATGACATACGAATAAGGGGTTGAGACATTCTGGTTCTCAAGATATGAATCATGAGTATTGGCAAATTCGAAGGTTACTTCATCGAACCATACCCTTGCCACGTTGCTGCTGGTCTCGTTTACGGCAAAGGCCATGCCGTCCACTACCAGTCCGTCCAGGCCAACCTGTGAACTGGTCAGGACAAGTTCGTACCATGTACCTGCTGCGGGAAGTGGGCCAATATATTGTCTCGATGTGGTATTATTGGTACCCAGGGGAATATTGTCCACACCCCAGTAGGCACGGTGGTTCCAGCTATCGTTGGCATGGAACTGGACCATAATCTCATCAACTGTTTCAGGAATGGAATCAACATAAACCCAGACCGAGATATTTTCGCCGCTGCCTGCACGGTATCCGCTGTATGCATCGTAGAATATATGCTGAACACTTGCCGGACCCTGGACTTCCTGGAGATGGGAGTAACTGCCGCTGTGCACGTTATTGTAATCCCATATCCATTGATTTCCTGTACTTGCACCATAGGGAACGGTATCATCGATAAATGCAGACTGGTACGTCACTGAAATGTTGACCCAGGACGGGATTTCACTGCCGTTGTGGGTTGTGGAACCGCTGGCTGTGACGGGATTGGTAAGGCTTACTAAATTATCGTTCAGGTCGAGAGTTGTTACATAGTTGTCAATCTCTATGGTCTGTGAACCATTATAGCCTGAATCGTTGGCGGTATTGGCATTCACTGTGATGGAATAGTTCCCGACTGGTGAATCCGGGGATATCATTGGCCAGTGTATGATTGCAATACCATCTGAATTCGTTGAATTTATTTCGTTGTATTCATAGGGTAACAGACCACTGGGGTCATTGAAATCCACTGTAACTAAAGCATTGTTTACAGGGACACCTAAATCAGTAACATCGACTGTGAGCCATACATCATCCCTGGTATTGTAATATGACCTGTCAGTATCTGCTGTTACGCCCAGACCGCCCACATTGAATGTTGAGATTTCTGTCCTGGGTATGCCGTTGGGGGATGTGGCATTGACAACGACTGTATATATGCCTTTCAGGTTTGGAATTGAATATGATAGTGTATTTGAATTTCCTGAAACCGAGATATTTGCAGGGTCGCTGACTATATTGTGCGGTCCGTATGCAAGTGCCATATCTGGATAATAAACACTGAAATTCACAGTGGAACCAGTTAATTGTGTACCATTGGCAAGTGTCAGGTTTGCAGTTATCTGGGCAGTAGTGGAGGGATTGTATATGGCAAGGTCGTTTGTGATGACCATCCAATATCCTTCAATTGCACCTTCAATTAACGGACAGATACTGCTGGTAAGTGATGTATTATCTGGAGGAAGTTGTGCATCCCTGTCAAAATAAATGTAGACAAGCCCGCCTTCGAACATGCCGAGACTGAAGTTGTCCAGTGTGACATTTATGGTATTGGCATTGTCCCAGATAAGCGAGTTGCCAACAGCGTTCCCGTTGATATCCGTGATTGCCACTGAAGATTGAGCTACACTGCCAGGCAATTCAAGCACGAAACCTCTTTCGTTGTACGTTACTGGTGTTGAATTGGCTGAATTGTTCAGTATAATAGCAACCCGGTAATCTTTGGCAGGGTCAGCCCAACTGGAGTACACATCTGATACTGTAAGGTAAGTCTCAATTAACTGAATTATCCCGCCATCGTTTACCAGGATACTGACATTATAGGTGCCGGCAGGTGAGTTGCTGTTGAACTGGGACGTAAAGTCGTGATTGAAAATACCATTGGCATCGGTAGTTATTGACTGGTAGGCAGCAACTGTGTTATTGGGGTACCTGATAGTGATATTTGCATAGGCATTGTTCAGGGTATTATTGAATTCACTATCCCTGATGGTCCCTGAAATTATAACAGGAAGGATGGGGGACTGGTGTGTGCCATTGAAGTTGTGCGGGCCGTAGGTATTATTTACTTCATCCAGGCTGCGTACAAAGAATGTAACAGCATCATCACCCGGCCAGGGTGACGTAACATCGGTTTCAACCAGGTAAATACCAAGCTGTGCATCCGAGAGAGTGAACTCAGCATTGTAGTTACCGTTACCCAGACCAGTGGCAAGACTGCTTCCTACCTGGGTATGGCTGAGGTTTTGCTTGATACCAATGGATGGAATCATAATATCCTGCATTGGCGGTGCACTGATACCCATTACATTGTAACCATTGACTCCAAGACTCAATGACCCGAATCCGAAATTGCCATTTCCTGCCCGGTAATAGGTATATTCAGTATCATAAGTGGTATGGATAACATCAAGGTTACCGTCATGGTCATAATCAAATGCATCAACACCACCAAGGCGATTGACATCAAATTTCATGCCTTCATCAACAAAAATACCAGTCCCGTCCCCGCTGTAGATATGATATGCCCCTCCTGCTCCGCCATTTGCAATGATATCAAGATGACCGTCATTATCAAAATCGCCCAATGCAACACCATAGGGGTCAGTATCTGGTAAGGTCACAAGCTCGACCGGAGCTGCGAATGTACCGGCACCATTTCCATAATATGCATATACCTTACCGGTCGGGTTTTCTGCATAGACAAAATCCATATGCCCGTCTTCGTTCACGTCACCCGCATCTTTCCCTCTGCCTGCTGTTCCCGGTGCGTTGGTGGTTATGGTGATTTTAGTGAAATCCCCCATCCCATCACCCTCGTACAGGTACAGGTCATCGTTATTGCCGCCTACAATGAAATCCATGTTGCCGTCTTCATCAAAATCGGCAGTAGCCATATCCATTAAATAATTACTGGCAGAGAAGGTTGGCGTGACACTGGTTTTAGTGAATGTACCCACATCGGTCCATTCATGGAAGAAGAGGTTGTAACGGTCGCCAGATACTACATCATAGTCACCGTCATTGTCGAAATCAGCAATGACAGCCCCCCTGGCATAATAATTGTTGTCATCTATCTGGACATATCCGCCGAATGTGCCGTCCCTGTTACTGTGTTTATAGTAAACACGGGCATAGTAATCACTGGTTATAATGAATTCTTCGGCAAGGTATAACTGAAGTTTCAGGGGAATGGTGTATTCGGGGGAAGCGGTTATGTCATAACCGTAATCGTAATACAACCAGTAATTCTTACTTTCACTGGCTGAGAAATTGGCAAGGAATATAATTTCATCACTGGTGTTCAGGTACCCGTCACCATTAATATCAGATACAACCCTGGCAACCTCATTCCTGGATGAAAGGTTTTCCTGTGTTGAATACGCAATAACCCTTGTCGAATTTATAGGCAGGTTGGTCAATGATACTCCCGCAGACGCAAGGTCAGAACCACGAACCACAATATAAGTATCTTCCCTGCTGCGGTTATATGTATTTACTGTACTGATACCCACTCTGTACTCACGGTCAAAATTCCAGTAACTTGCATTCCACCAATCGGACGGACCAATATAGGTCACATTGACATCAACGGAGGCACTGTTGATATTGGTGGTACTGTTCTTGATATTAAGTGTCACGTTGACGGTATCATCAGTATTATATTGCGAACGGTTCGTAGCAGAATCCACGAAATATTCCACATTGAACGATGATGTATTGGATGCTGCAAGGTTACCACCTGATTCAATTTCGCTGGCATTTACCTGGATGGAGTAAGTACCTGAATTGTTGGTGGAACCCAGATAAAAACTGTGAGTGAAGTTATCATACTGGTTTGTGAGTGTGATATTCTGTATCAGGGTACCCACAGGGCCGAATACTTGAATTGTGACATTGGCCCATTTTGGTGCTCCCTGTAAGTCCCAAAGCCGGCCTGTAAGTGTGGTGAATGTAACATTATCTCCAACCTCATACCACTGGAATTCAGGTGCAACGTCCACATAGAACTGGGTTACCCTGAATGGCAACACAGGAGCATCACCTACAGCCGAGCCCTTCTCGACATGGACCGATATATTGAAATCGCCTTCAATTTCAGTAATATATGTAGTATTATAGTAGCCGTTATTGTTATCGGTAATATTTGAACCTGATATGCTTTTGACTAAGCCTGTACTGTTCGTGATATTGACTGTAAGGTTGGCACCTGTAACAGGAATCGAACCCGTATCAAATACACTGATATTGATATTCACATCCCTGCCCACACTGTACAGTGGAGAGGGAATACTGGAGTTAACATTGTAATTGATAGTAAAATCAGATGAATTTGCTCCAACTAGAGTCAGGTATGATATATCTACCATTGCAGTATATGGATCGGCAGGAAGACCGCTGAACGTCTCCTCATATGAAGTGGCAATGGAGTTATTGGAAATCCTGAAATCATCTATCCAGAAATCGCCGGTAAGATACCCGTCTATTGCACTATTTGGATACCAGATAATACCAGTTATCTGGTGATTCCCTATTCCCATGGATGCGTCCAATTGCCCGTCCAGATCAATCTCGGTCCAGTGCCACTGGTCATCTGAATTTACCGAACCCCAGTTAGCCACTGTGGGGTAACTCCCTGTTGTATTGATTCCCTGGGTAACATCTAACGAACGCCATGCACCGTTCACCAGTATGAGCATATTGATCTTGTCGTCAGGACTGATACGGTATGCCATGCTCATGTACGGATAATCAGTGGTGGAATATCCTGAAGAGGTCTGACCAGCTTCAAGGTTATTGGTCCCTTCAAAGTTTCGTCCTCCCCAGGCAGTAGTACCGGGCCAGGTCATATGCAAACTCCATGACCCGGCATAAGCAGTGGAGGAGTCACGGACAGGGTCTTCATTGTTGCGAGAATTCCAGTCATCACCTGCAACCTCGAACGTATCTTCATCATACAATGCCGCACCTATAGTGTCCGGTACTGTCAATATACTCCCTGACCTGGAAGTCACAAAACCCGATGAGTTGAATAAAGAGATATTGTAAGTACCGTTTTCAACAAAGAGTCCTGTTTCCAAATCCTCAACACTGCCCCATACAGTCACGTTTTCATCAACAATATACACCAATTTGTCCGACATTTCGGTTATGTGTAGGTCGCTCACCCTGAAACTGCCGACATCATTACCCGTAATGGTGCCGTTAGCCGTAACATTTGAAACATTTACAGTATAATTGTACGTACCCATGTTAGCGGTAGTATTGAACGTCCCCGTATATACGCCGCCGAGATACGATAACCGTCCGTTACCGGTTGACAGTGTCTCATTACCTGCTGCCGGAATATCGATAAGTACGGATACATTAGCACCTGGCACATCAATACTGCCCAGGTCGTGTACAGACACGTTCAGTGTGGCTGTATAATTGACATTGTAATCTGTCCTGTTCGGTACCAGTACCACATCGTATTCTACTGCAATGGGTTGTTCCAGTGTACCTATTGTGAGGTCAGAATCATTGGCAGTTATCGTGAGAAGGTAATCTCCTGCCATTGTTGCGTCCCATACAAAAGAGAAGTACCCGGCGACATTGGAATACACTTCTGTCTGGTTCACGATTCCTGACTGGTTGGAAATGGTAATTTCAACCGTTGCGCTATTTATAGGTGCATCAGTCCTGGAATCGTTCACATTCCCGTTTATATTTCCACCATTCCCGGTCACGAATGGCCCGATAGTAAATGGAGTAATGGTAAGCTGGCTTAACTGGTACGACACCACTTCGTCGTCCATATTGGTAGATTCATTATATGCAGACACTGTGACATTATAGATGCCCAATGTTGCGTTGGCCGGTATCTGGTAAAGGACAGTATATGTCCCGCTTCCGGTATGGGTCAGAGTACCCTGCCAGGTTGTATTGGTATTGTTGGCGATTGTGACAGAAACATTCGCATCAGTCATCGGGACGCCGTAGAATTCTATGTCTACTGATATCAGGATGGTATCATTATGGTTGCATACTGATGTGTTGAGCGACGGTGAGATATTGGGTCGGGGTGCATCATACGAGACATTGAAGAGTCTGGTATCGCCCGCGTTAATGGGACCGATAAGGTTGGTCGGGATGAACAGTTCGTTATCTGCTACGGTACAGCTTGCTGTTATGTCGGTATTATTGTCAATGTCATAGACTGTAAGATTAGATGCTAATCTCTTTAACGGATGCCTGACCTCAGGGTTCATCAGTTTCTGGTCAGTAGCTGCAGCGTACAATACGTTCTCAATCTCGAATCTGCTGGGAATCTCTGCTATTGTCTCTTGTGTATAATTCCAATCTCTGACCCTTGTTTGTATAATATAATTCACCAGTGCATTGCGGTCATTGACAAAGTTTACTGAATTGCTGCCCGCCTCAAGGAACTTAGTAATGTCTGTAGTATGTGAATTGGTCAGCATATCTCCCGGTTCAGCATAAATGATGTTGCCGACCACATATGCACGTGGATTCAATGGTGTGTCCAGGAATCCTGTCCTGTTCACGTGCATCATCACTAAGAACTTGTAATCGATTGTGAATGTATCAAGTTTCGTAATCCTGACATCATGTGCGGTCCCTGGTGTAACTCTTGCAGTGATATCATCAGTCCAGGTGTGGGTTGAAGGTGTATCAGGAACAACATATCGTGATTCACCTACATCAATGCCGTCAATCGAATTATTGAATACCGATTCCTGGACACCCGAGCCCTGTGGGAAGGCTGTGACTGTCATACTGACATCATTGACGGTAACGCTTCTGTACGGAGGTACTATCACGGTAAATGTCCCGTTTACAAAATCGAATTGTGTGGTACCGATGGAAAGCATTGAAATGGGAGGTGGTGAGATGTCATACTCTTCGGTCTTTTGTGTAATTCCAGTCAGTGTGATGGTGGAACTGAGCACATCCATGCTATTGGGAATGTTTACTGTAAAATTATGGTCGGGTTCAAGCAATGCTTGGCCTGATGTTTCGCTAAGTTCAGTATCAATAAGGATAAAGAATGGTGTGTCCAGCACGAGTACA
This sequence comes from Methanosarcinales archaeon, assembly GCA_030638625.1. Lineage (GTDB taxonomy): Archaea > Halobacteriota > Methanosarcinia > Methanosarcinales > Methanocomedenaceae > Methanocomedens_B. Next base: position 17,048 of record DAOWEE010000365.1, on the reverse strand, counting down.
GTATCGCTATCTGAATCGGTAAGGCCGTATCCGTTGGTGATATTGGCGATGACTGGGTAAGAACCGACTGCCATACCCGGAACAATTGTCTGGAAATGTCCGGTGGCATTTGTAGTGGCAGTAGTATTGATTCCACCCACAGAGATGTTGACAGTCTTGCCCCCTTCTGCACTCTCATCGCTGTAATATGCCCGGCCTGAGAGGGTGATGTTTCTAAGTGGTGGATAGGGACCGTTGGCCTGCACATATAATATGAGACGTTTTTCAACAAAACTGGTACTATTAATGCCGGTACGAAGCACACTGTCCACGGTCTTTGAAGCACTGGCATTCACATGATAAACGCCAATGAGCCAGGTATCGTTGGTGGTTTTTGTGATGGAATAATTTTTACCGTTCCATGTTGCAGGGCCGTTAAATACTGTTACATCCAGTGGGTCTTTTATAGTTATTGTAACCGTCGCATCACTGACAACAGACCCATTGTACAACACATCTGTATAGATATCAACAGTTTGCCCGGGCATGTAAGTGTCAGCAAAAGGACGGGTTGTAACATCCAACTGCTTCAGACTATACGAAAGTGTGAATGTCCTGATAATGCCGCTTTTAATCTCACCTATCACTGATGCAGGTATGTCAACTTCACCACCATCAGATGGAAGAGTACATGAAGATGTGACATTCAGTTCATTGTTATCCTTATCAATAATCACGAAATTCCCGGCACCCTGGGGAACAGTATATCCAAAGGCTGGAGAGTACCATGATTCTGAATTGTTATTGGTGGCTGTAAGCGTGACTGTATAGTTAACTCCGTCATCGACCACGGAAGCGTTCATATATTTGTGGAACTGGGATGTCAGGGCATAACTGATACCGCCTTTTGTATCTGAAGTAACGATAAGGTCATTGCTATCACCCAGAAAACCGGTAAGGTTAATATTCTCTGTTGTAAGGTCACCGGTGGTGGAGAGTAGAAGCACATTATCAGCATACAGTTTTGAATTTGAAGGTTTGCTAAGACCTGAACTGGTGAAATTGATATGCATATCCCCGGTCAGGTTGAACCGGACCAGTGTGGACGGATTCGGGGTGACCACATCTACGGTCTGTGTGGTATTATATAGAATATCTCCTGTTGCTAAGGAATTGTTCCAGTACCATGTCGACTGGTCCCACGGCTTGACAAAAGAAGAAGAATCCTTGTATGTCCCGTCCAGATATGTGTCATAACTTTCTTCGGCAACACTCAGCCCGGTATAGGAGATAGCATACAGATAGATACTGGCCCAGTTCTTGGTGACCTCACCAGATGTGAGGGAATCCACCAGGAACGTGTATGTCCCTGTGGCATTAATACCGTCATCCACCTTAGTATCTGTAAACAGGTTGTAAATTTTGGTACCTGTGACCGATGTTGTACCTGTAAGTGTTAACTGGGCACTGTCAGATACTGACTGTGCTGGAAGTTCACTGCTGATGGTAATGTTTGCATCAGATGCAACCACATCTTCATTGTCTATCTGCATGGTTCCGGTTATCCTGAACAGAGGTGTGGAAGTTACCTGAAGGTTGCTGGTGGTATTGGCATCCATGGCACCTTTGACGGCATTTATCTTGAGGTTATAAGAGCCAGTGCTGGCAGGTGGGGGGAGGGTTGCTTTGAAATTACCAAGACTATCTGTGGTTATATCTGTACTGATGGCAGTTGTCTGGATTGTGATATTAATATCTGCGTCCGGTACAGTTGTCAGGTTGTCATAGTATACACCACCGGATACAGTGATAGTATCATCAGGATTCACTGTACTGTCAAATCTGGCAAAAATGTTGATTCCACTACCCTGTCCCACAGCAAAATAGGATAGACTGTTAACGGTGGCAGTGATGGTGTTCGAGGCTCTATCGACATGAGATATGGTTGGTATCCACTGCCCACCTGTATAATGATAGATTGTCAGTAGCCCTTCGTCAAATCCGGATAGTTCGTCCTCTGAGTATGAGATTGTGATGGTGACAGTTTCGTAGTCAGTGTTATCTGCATGAACCTCAACGAATTTCATTGAGTTGAACTGTGGAGTTCCAGTGATAGCAGGTTTGGCTTTGCCGAAATTGTCAAGGGTAATGATGGAATTGCTGGAGTTGCCCTTTATTTTGAACCGGGCAGTCACACCTTTTGTCCCGGCATCAAAGACAACATTATCGCCCTCTTCAAGTTCAAGATTGAAATTCTGGCTGGATGTATGTATCATCCGGTTTCGGTTATCATGTCCTGTCACATAGATATTTGTTGATACTGGCTGGTTTTCATGGTCCTTGACATTGCCTGTTACATGGGTTTTTTTCGGGCTGGTGGTTTGTGGATTATTGGATGAGGTCTCTTCTGATGAATTGAATACTGGTTCTGGAGTTAGTGTTGGAATCGATGTTGGAGTTAAGGTCGGAGCTAATGTTGAAGTTGGGGTTGGGGCCGGAGTGGAATTTGTTGATGTGTTAAGGGTTGAGTTGGTGATATCTAGGGTGTTTGATGAATCATTTGCAATATTGGCAAGTTCGGAGGCAGTACCCATTAAAGGATTGAACAATCTATAGAGAATGTTCAGGCCATTTTGAGAAACTAATTCAAAAGAATTGTCTATTGCTGTTTCTTCCAAACCTTCGGCTAGGCCGGGAGTAATTGAAGCAAATACTGATAAAATTATGATTGAAATTAATATATAACCTACTAACACTTGTTTTAACAAAATTCCATTTGTTTTTATCATCCGACCACCCTTTAGCGCGTTGTTAATATACTGTAATCAGAGCCCACAGTCTAACCATAATACATTCAGATTTTCAGACATATATAACCTTGTATTAATATCTACACAGTCCTAAAAACATCTAAACAGTTTGCACTGTTAACCGTCGAAATTTACATTTACTGCACCACACATTTCTAATAGTGTTCACTGTTTAGAGATTGGTTAACACACATCTGATTTAAATAATTTTAACATATATTGAAGAATAATACTAACATTTGAGGAATTAAAATGCATAACGAAAATGCGGTGAAAAACTGTAGGGAATTCATTCATTTTATGGGGTCTGATAATGCTACTATGTTCGGATCTATTATCAATGAGATCTACAAAATATCAGGTTCAAATGGATTAAAGATGATTGAACGTGCCATGGAAGAAAAGGGACGTCTGGATGCTAAGGCAATGAAAGATTCTGGCTTTAAGGTTGAATCCTTCAAAGATTTTGGGAAATATTACGGCATGTCTCTAAGGGGGCAGACCAACAGTATCATCTCTCCAATTAAAATGGAAATTGTATCTCCTGATGAGGTGGTCCTTGAACATTCTTCATGTGCAAAGTTCAAAGCATGGCAGGATTTGGGCCTATCACCTGACCTTATCAAGGAAGCATGCAGACTTTACTTCAAGGCAACAGAAGCTCTCTTTTTCGAATTTTTCCCTGACGCAAAAATGACCAAAGAAACAATGATACCAGATGGAGATGCAGTCTGCAGGATACGCTTTAAAAGGTAAGTCCATGAGCAGGATAACACCAGCAATAACGGGAACAGCCATCGGGTTATTGGCCGTGGCAGCCCAGTGGTCATTCAATTGGTCCAGCCCCCAGGCATACGGGATATGTGTCGCCTGCCATAGCCGTGATATGCTGGGATGGATATTTAACCATCTTATTTCTTCAAACATTATAGAAGTGACAAATGCAGGATTATTTACTCCCCTGTTGACTGTAGTTGGCATTATGGCGGGGGCACATCTGGCTGCCCGAAGGCACAATGTTCAGCCTAACAGTGGGGTTGATAGTAATACCAGAATGTTCCTGCTGGGATTTTTGGTTATGACCTTTGCACTCCTGCTTGCTGCCTGTCCCATCCGTCTATTGCTCAGGATTGCATATGGTGAACCATTGGCATTGTTCGGCGGTCTGTGGATGGTTGTCGGTGTTATTGCAGGGATTGCTATACTCAGGAGGTGGGGCTCATAGACCCAATAATTTCTACCGGAACATTCATTGTTGGACTCATCATCGGTTATATGGGACAGCGCTCAGGTTTTTGCACAATCGGTGGGATAAGGGACTTCACACTGATGAGGGACACGCATCTATTGAAAGGTGTTATTGCCATTATTACAGCAGCAGCCGTGGGTTTTTTTGTCCTCCATCTGGCAGGAGGAGGTGCACAGGATTTCCCGGCCTTTACCAGCAGACTCAGCGGTAACATTGAAAGCCTGTATAATCCGTGTACGAATCCATTAGGAAATGTTGACCATGAAAGCAGTAACACGGTATTTGGAATTGTGATTCTTACAATCATTGGAGGGGCTGGTGTTGGCCTGTTCTCTGTCATGGCCGATGGGTGTCCTTTCAGGCAGCATATCAGGGCATCGGAAGGAGATAAAGGCTCACTTGTTTACATCCTGGGATTTTATTTTGCTGCCCTCGTCTTCGGGTTTATTGTGAAACCCATCATTTCCATAATATTTGGGATATAGATATGAAACAAAACTTTGAACCAGATAGCAGTGCAACCATATTATTTGAACACTCAAAAAGTGCTATACGTGCAGAGTATATCCTGAAAAAGCACGGATTTAAAGTAATGCTGGCGGCACCCCCTCCGGATATTCGTAAAGGGTGTGACTTATCTGTAATGGTAGATGCCGGCCAGCAGATAGACGTCATGAAACTGTTGGATAATGAATGTATATACTATATTGACCTGATAGCTTACACGTGCGGACAAAAACCTGTTGAATTGACCACAAAAAAAGAGATTGACGGATTTATTATGGTCAAATCCGGCAATATGAAACTTACGTTCTCAAAAACCAATGGAGACATAGTTAATGTTTCGGGTGGGGGATGCCCGGATATTCCCTACATTGCCCAACAGTTGATAAATACCAACCTGGCCTCGCCCATTAAACCCCTGGACATCGGGTCTTCTTTGTGCGCATACCTGCTTGACAGGGCATTATCAGAAGCTAAAAGAACATTCATGGAGGAGAGTGGATGCTGACATTAGTAGGCACATATCCTGACGACGATGCCGGGATTATCAGTGGCAATGCGGAGATTGTAGATGGCATACTGGTTATCGGGGGAAAACATATAGACATTTCTGCCGGCACACCCGCGATGGTTGCCGCTGCCGTATCAACGTGTTCCGTACTTGATATTGACTTGCCATACTGCGTCCTTGCAGGAGATACTGGCCAGGGAAACGGTAGCATCAGCCTTTACAAATATCTAAAAGATGATATTTTTTCACTTCACCCTGATGTAATCACATTGCATTATATCACACCACTGATTGAGGGAATGGTTGATTTTGGTTTTGCTCTTGAAGATAGTGGCCAAAATCCAAAACTGATTGCAGATGCAGGAGCCATGTACGGAGCAAAGATATCGGGATTAGGACATATATTTGATTTATTTACTCCTGACAAGGGAGAGCTGGCATTTCTTGCCGATGTTGAAGCGGTACATCCCATGTTTGTTAATGAGAACCTTTACGACTTTGCAGGGGACCGCATGCCTGAACTGATACCTAATGCATCGCAGAACGGCCTGTGTCCTGACACTATGCTGGTTAAAGGCAGTACAGATTATATAACCCGAAGCGGCAATATTATCCAGAAGGTAGACTCGCCCAATATCCCTGCCATGGAAGCTGTTGGCGGTACCGGTGATACCCTGACAGGTATTGTATCAGCCCTGGTATTTCAGGAAGAAACGTTAGAAAAGGCATGCTGTATGGCTGCCAAAATTAACAGATTGGCCGGACTTTACAGTAATATCAAGCCGGATTCATCAATTTTATCTTTAATAGAAATGATACCTGAAGCCTTAATGACAGTAATGGAAGGACTAGAGGGAATGGACGGAATAGAAGGAATGGACATTGAATAAGATATTACTACTATTACTACTGTGTGTTATTTTATCCCTGATTATGGTCGGGTCTGCTTCAGAGACATCTCACATAAAAAAATTGACCAATGACCCGGTGCCGGATTCAAAACCGGACTGGAGTCCGGACGGAAGTAAGATAGCCTTCCAGTCAGATAGGGGTGAGAGTGCAGATATTTGGGTCATGGATACTGACGGGAGTAATCTGACACAAATGACCACCAACCTTTCATTAGACTTATACTCTTCCTGGGGTCCGGACAGCAATAGTATTGTTTTTTATTCTGACAGGACCGGAAATTCTGAAATATGGGCAATAGATGTGGATGGAACTAATGAACGACAGATTACTGACAATCCGGGATGGGATGGAAATCCTGCGTGGGGTCCCGATGGTAGTATTGCCTTTACCTCTACCAGGTCCGGTGCTCTCAAAATATGGATAATAGACGCTGACGGAAATAACCAGATGCAGCTTTCCACAGGGGCAGGTGATGATGACGTTCCTTCATGGAGCCCTGACGGCAGGTATCTCGTCTTTGTATCCACAAGGTCCGGAGACCAGCAATTGTGGAAACTGGATGTTGAAACTGGAGAATATTCCCAACTGACCTTTGATGCTCATTATGAACGGTGCCCGCCAGATAATTTCTGCCCGAACCTGATGTCTACTTCATGGAGTCCGGCCGGGACTAAAATTGCATACCATGCATACACAAAAGAAAGCGGCGATATATGGGTGATGGATGCAGATGGTTCCAATAAGACCGTAGTGGTCCCAGGAAACGTGAACACAGATTATTATTCCCCTTCCTGGAGTCTGGATGGGACTAAGATAGTTTTCCAGGACAAGATAATCGACATAGACAGCGAACAATACGGTGGGTCTGACATCTGGTTAGTGGATTTGAATAAAAAGGAGAACATCCCTTCATCCTATGCAATTCTGTCCATATTTGGCCTGTTCATGTCCTTCATATTCCTGAGCAAACGAAGAAGCACTACATCCGCTGGAAAATAAAAATATCCACTTCCCCGCGATAATCGCTTTTTGTCAATGCACCAAATCCAAAGTTCAGGGTTCTCTGTCGTGCATTTTCGGTGCGCTTGAAACTGGCTGTCGGTCTATAGCTAGTATTTCCGTCAAGTACGGTCCGGTAAAACATTGACTCGACTGGATACGTATCAGGTGAGTCAAGATATCGCTCGAAGTCCCATGAAGATAGGATAATGTAATCATAATCTGAGTTTTCCAGGTAATCTGTATTTATAGGAAGAAAAGATACCTCAATGAATTCATCAGGTACATGAACAAAAAGGGTCGTGGCAATCATAGCTTCGGGTGGGACATTTTCAGTAAGCCAATCAGCCGCATAATACCGGTTATCATTCGCACTGCTCACAATACCTGATAGGGCATATGTGAAAATCAAGAGGACGATCGCGCTTCCAATAATGCGCCTTAGATTCTGATTCGGCAATCTATGTAACAGAGCAGCAAATCCATATCCTGAAACCACCATCGCAGCAGGGGTCAGAATCATCATCTGGTTCCCCATCTTGACTTTAATTATGAAACCGAAGACCAGCACAGTTAATAATATCCAGCCTGTGATTAAATACCAGTTAAATCTACCTGGTTTTTCTGCATTATGTTTATTTTCTGTATTATGTTCCAGCTGAGAAATTATCGTGACCATTCCGGATATAAACAATATAAGGATAAGACCATATCCGTTCTTACCCCATATATTGGTTGCATCCCACAGGCCGGTAATGGTCTGTACATGCACGAACCAGGTAAAATGTTCAAAACCAGGATGACCTGTAGTATAATGTCCCAGCTCACCCACAGAGCCTCTGATGAATTCTCCAAATGACAAGACTGAAAAAGGTGTGCCGATTACGAAAGCTCCTGCGTATATTGCAATGGATTTGCTTATGGCCACAATTCTTTCTTTGACCGGTTCGGTTTGATTGTAAAATAAATATAATACCGGCAGTAAAAATAGCATCATTCCGGCAGGATATTTGGTGGATACAGCAAGTCCGGCCGACGCCATCGAAAAAAGAAAATTTCTCTGATTGCTATCTTTCAAATACCTGACAAAGAAGTACATGGACAGAGTGATGAAAAATACCATCATCGGGTCTTCTTTTGCTATGGAAGAGAACCAGAGGTAATATGGATTTATTGACATGAAAAGTGCTGCATAAAGGCCCACTTCCCTACTGCACATCTTTTCTGCGGTAAGATAAGTCAGGAAAACCACCCCAACACTCAGAAGAATAGTCATTAACCGGGCAATCCTGATATATTCCACAAATGATAATGGTCCAATGATGCCTGTAATTACTGAAAAAACAACATACATCGAATTGTAGAACAGGCTTGGTTCATCGAAAAAGTGCGGGTTCAGGTCACCTGATTGCATCATTTGAAGGGGTATGTTCACAAGATTCGGTTCAACGATATGAAAAGCGTTAAGTCCGTTAATCCCGATATTATTAGTGACCATTCCCCAGTCCAATTTGGAGAATTGAAGAGCGAAGGATAATGCCAAAAGAACTGATAATTGGATATGGTGAATCCTGATTCCCTTCAATTTCTTTTTCACCGTATCCATTTCCATAAATATTTAAATATCGTCAAATATAATATAAATGTTGTTAATTAAAGAGGCGGTATTTCAAAACAATGTGGATTCCTGAAAGAACAAAAACTGGTGCTACTTTATTAATACTTTCAATACTTCCAATGTTCATTCTGCTAAGTATCAGTATATTTCCTGGCAGCGCAATAGCTTCAGCGGCATCTGACGATGCAATCAGGATTACCTCAACCGATAGTTTTGAACGGGCGCCCAGTTTCAGCCCTGACGGGCAATATATAGCCTTTGAATCTACTTTTGGTGGAAATGCTGATATCTGGATAGTGAACATCACCACCCTTGAAACTACCCGTCTTACCACACACCCGTCCGAAGATTCCCTGCCTAAGGGCTGGAGTCCTGATGGCAGAACAATCACTTTCACTTCCAAACGCTCTGGCAACATGGATATCTGGAAAATCGACATTGATGGTACTAATCTCACCCAGTTGACTACGAATCCCACTTATGATTTCTACTCATCTTTCAGCCCTGACGGTACAAAAATAGTGTTCACTTCAGACCAGTCAGGAAATTCAGATATCTGGGTCATTGATTCCGATGGTTCGAACCGGACCCAGGTCACTACTTCTGCGGCCGATGATATGATTCCTTCCTGGGCATCGGACAGCAGGAGAATCCTGTTCCGCTCCCAGCGTACCGGTAACGGTGATGTCTGGATGATTGATTATGACGGGACCCACCTGACACAGATTACTGACCATCCTGCCGAAGATTGGGGTGCATCGTTCAGCCATGATGGAAAATATATTACCTTTGATTCTGAGCGAAGTGGCAACATGGAGATATGGATTATGGATGCTGACGGCAGCAATCTCAGGCAGTTGACTCATTATGATGGTATAGATATGTGCAATATCTGGAGCCCTGATAACACTACAATAGCATTCTGGTCTGACAGGCAAGGCAGTGGTGACATATTTATCATGGATACAACTACATCAACACAATCTTATGATAATCTATTGGCCGGTCTGCTTTTGGTGGTAATTATCGGATTCCTGGTTTACCTGGGTAAGAAAAAACGATAAATGCACCCAGACCAATAGCCGCCATACCCACCCATAACAGATTGATAAATGGGACCACTTTAATAGTAACAGGTATAGTGGGTGGCTCATTCTTTTTTGGAGTCAATCCGTGATATTCGATTTTGATATCTTTGGAAAGGCCCCTTATAATTGAAGGGAGGGTATACTCTACTCCCCCTATATCCCGCATGTAAATTGCATCCTTTGAACCTATCATTCTACCGTCTTTATAGATATCAAAGGTAGCCGTCTGTACCCAACTGTCCTTTTCTCCTTCATTCACTATGAAATGGGATGTTGATACTGAAAATTCACCCGCATTTTGCCTTACCTGCCCGATTTCATTCATGTTGAATTCAAGGGTATATTTTTCCTGGAACTGGGTACTTATAACTCCACCTATTAGTGCCAGTATTATGCCAAAATGAATGAGATGTATTCCAAATTGGCGGGCAGTTATTCCATATCCGATATCATGCTTTATTCGTTTGAAAATGCCACCTGAAGCAAATACGACAGCAGGTACCATACCCAATATAGAGAAATGAGTTCCAAGACTGGTGAAGATGGAAGTTGCCTGACCATTACTGGTTAAAATGAACTGGAAATCCGCTGAAGGGACAATGAAAGCCAGTATACATGATGTCAATAAAGTTATAATCAATAATCTTTGCATAACCTGTTGACTAATTATGCCGTAAAGGTTGCATATACCCAGTAAAACAAACAATAATATGACCAGTGGATAGCACCAGAGGTTAAAGAAATCCGGTGTGATGGTTAAATCGGGTGAAACTAATACTGGCAGCAATAGGCCGATTAATAATACCAGAGTAAATATTAGGAATACAGCTACTGAATATATGAACCAGTTGTCTCCTTTAGCAAATTTGGTGTAAGAGGGGTTTGGCCATTTTTTTATTGAAAGATATATTACTGCCACAGTCATCAGAACCAGGGCCCCTATTAGCAGGATATTGTTAGATGTTTGAGTGAACTCATGAACTGAACCCCACATTCCACTTCTGGTAATGAAGGTGGCAAGTATCACCAGGACAAGGGACGCTGATGTAATAATTGGCAGGAGTTTGTCGAACATGGGATTCTGCTTACGAGAGGCGGCATGCAAAACAGCAGTAATGACAAACATAGGAATTATCGAAACAGTTTGAACCGGGTCCCATGCCCATATACTCCAGCCAGCTTCATAAGTCCAGAGTCCGCCGATGAGTCCTACACCTACTGCAAAAAAAAGCCATGAAAGCCGAAGCCAGGGCAAGGATAACGATACCCAGCGTCGGTCTTGGTGCCACATTTGTGCAATGGAGTATGCAAAAGGCATGGTTAAGAGAGAATATGCTATGAAGGTCATAGGTGGGTGGATGGTGTTCCAGAAATTAAGCAGGATGGGGTCAAGTCCATTGCCGTCTGAGATGTCCATGCCCTGGTAGAAATATTTGTAATCATATATGGATTTAAAAGGTGAAGCATTAATTGATAATATCAGGAAGAATGTCCCCATCAATACTCCTACAATCAGGGTTTTTTTTATAAATTCGTCATCGGTCTGGTATTTCCTGGCAGTCCATAGAAGTGAGATAAATATTATCCATACCCATAGCAAGAACGTGCCTTCCTGTCCGGACCAGACTCCTGCGACCCGGTAGATGAATGGAGTCGCTGTATTGCTGTAGAGCCAGACATAGTAGACTGTAAAATCCCCTGTAATAAAATAGTAGGTAATAAGAACTATGGCAAGACTTAACAGTGAAACCACAAGGTAAAGAAGCCGTAATGTAAGGTTTCGTTTCAGGAAGAAATGGTCAAAAAGGATTATTATTGATACTATAAAACTGGAAAACAGAAGATAATCACCGAGTCTGAACATTTTATTTTATAGCTCCGTCAAATAATATCCCATATTACTTATATTATAATCTAATAATAAAGTCCTTGTAATAATGTGACTGGTTGAAGGGAGTGAAACATATTAAAATACATATATAATATTCACATAAAAACATTTTAACAAAAAATCATGCCTGCAAAAATAGCATTACCCCCTCCAATCCTAGTCACTTTTTCTATTACACAGCAGTGTAACCTTAAATGCAAACACTGTTACAGCAGGTCTTCGGCATATCCTGGCTTGAACGAACTGTCTACCGAGGAGGCTTTGCAGATTATTAGTCAGGTAAAAAAGGCGGGTACAAAACTAATTATTTTCGATGGCGGAGAACCTACCCTCAGGTCTGACCTGCTGAGGCTGATAAAACATGCTAAAGATATCGGGCTTATCCCGGTCCTGGGTACTAACGGGACTACCTTAACAAGAAAGCTGGTTAAGGACCTTAAAAATGCAGGCCTCAAGATGTGCGCAGTCAGTCTTGATGGTGCCAATGCAAAGACCCATGATAGTTTTAGATGTGTGAATGGATGTTTTGATGACGCAATACGAGGGATTGGATACCTGAGGGACGAAGGGATACCATTCCAGGTAAATCCCTGCATACATAAAAAGAACTATCATGAACTATCTGACCTGCTAAACATTGCCAGAAATATGGGCGCTGTGGGAATTGAGGCTTTTGAATTCGTAAAGACCGGGCGCGGGAGTTATGAGTATGAACTGGATGCACAGATTCGGCAGCAAGTGGTCGATGAGATGCTTCGATTGACTTCAATTGATATGCCAGTTAGAATGATTGGTGTACCACAATTTGATATATTGCTCAAAAAAGGTGGTAAAAGTGATAATTATCACCGAAGCGGCAGTTGTTGTGGTGCAGGAAACACCATTGCCTGTATCTTCAACGATGGTACTGTGTTTCCGTGCATGCTTCTGTCAAAATCTGCTGGAAATGTAAGGGAACAAAGTTTTGAGGAAATTTGGAACACGTCTGATGTATTAAATGAACTCAGGGACCGTAAGAACCTGAAAGGCACTTGTGGGAATTGTTTGATGAAGGATGAATGTGGGGGTGCAAGATGCAGGGCATTTGCAAATGATGACATCCTTGCGGGTGATTCCCAATGCTGGATAGTACAGCCGGAATGATTGGGACAATTTACTGTTGGTCATTCATTGAAGGTTGTGTAGTATCCCGAAATTATTTCGCCTGAAAGTTGCACAAGGTTTTTTAAGTAGCAATGCATCTATGGGGTGTATTCCGAACACCGCACCCATAATACATAGGGTGGCGCCGGACAAATGGTCCGGGGCTATGGGAAAAAGGTTCCTATCGGAGGATAATATATGGCAAAGAAGAAAGATAATACTGAAGCAGATGAAATTAGACATATTGTACGTATCGCCAATACTGATCTTGAAGGAAAAAAGAGCGTACAGTATTCATTGACTGGCATAAAGGGCATAAATCGACGTTCAGCGCGCATTATTTCTGACGTATCCGGCGTGGACCCAAAGGCAACCATTGGATATCTGGAAGATGACCAGATCGATGCCATGAAAAAGACTATTGACGATATTGAAAATATCCTGCCTGTATGGATGTTGAACAGGCGGAAGGATATTATGACTGGTGAGGATAAGCATATTGTCGGCACTGATGTAATGCTCATTAAACTGGAAGACCTGAACACCATTAAAAAGACTCGTTCCTATAAAGGTGTCAGGCACGACCGTGGGCACAAGGTTAGGGGTCAGAGAACCCGGTCCACTGGCAGAAAGGGACTTAGTGTAGGCGTTAAGAGGAAATCACGATAGGCGGTGAGAGTCATGGGATATCCAGGTAAGAACACTAAATCATATGAGACTCCAAAGCATCCATGGCAATCTGTCAGGATGACGGAAGAACTTGAATATTTGAAGTCATACGGGCTGAGAAATAAACGTGAGGTATGGAAAGCTCAGAGTTTGCTTCGAAATTACCGCCGGTCAGCCATGAAACTGCTGGCAGAGACTACAGAGGGCGAATTGACTGGCCATAAACAACAGATGAGCGAAGATATCTTGAACAAGCTCAAGCGATATGGTATACTTCCAGCAGACGCTGACCTTGATAATATCCTGACACTGGACACCAAGAGTTTCCTGGACCGCAGGCTCCAGACCCAGGTGTACAGGCAGGGTTTTGCCAACAGCTTGAAACAGGCACGCCAGTTCATCACACACGGCCACATCACGGTGGGCGATAAGAAGATCACAATTCCAAGTTATGTGGTGACGAAAGATGAGGAACTGAATATAGGTTATTATGTGAACTCACCAATGCAAAAGGAAAATCATCCGGAACGTCCGGTGGAGATTGTCAAGCGCGAGATCCAACAGATCAAGGAAGTGCAGGATGAGCGCAGAGGCGGCAGGCGAAGAGGTCGCAAATAAGCCGTAATATAATTATTTGGAGTATGAGATTATGACAGACGGAAAATGGGGAGTTGCCCATATACAAGCATCATTCAACAACACCATAATCACCATTACCGACGTGACCGGAGCTGAGACCATCGCCAAGATAAGTGGTGGTATGGTGGTCAAGGCAGCCAGGGATGAGAGTTCTCCTTATACTGCTATGCAGATGGCGAACCAGCTGGCTGAAAAGCTCATTGACAAGGGTATATTGGGTATCCATGTCAAGGTCAGGGCACCGGGTGGTAATAAACAGAGAAGTCCGGGTCCGGGAGCTCAGGCAGCCATTCGGGCTTTTGCCAGGGCTGGTATCAGGATAGGCCGGATTGAAGATGTTACACCAATACCACACGACGGTACCCAGGCCAAAGGCGGACGCAGGGGCAGAAGAGTATAAGTGAGGTTGAGGATGGAAATCGATATTATAGAGCTATCAGATGACAAAGCCAGGTTCGTATTAAAAGGTGTAAATCCTGCTGTTGCCAACGGGCTGCGTAAGAGTATGCTATCAGAAGTCCCGACAATGGCAATAGATTACATTAACATCTACGACAACACGTCAGTGCTGTTCGATGAACAGCTGGGTCTGCGTATGGGACTTATTCCCATCATCACTGACCTGGACTCGTACGTGCTGCCAGAGGAGTGCGACTGTCAGGGCGAGGGCTGCACTAAATGCCAGCTTACCCTGACCTTGAGTGCAGAAGGTCCTAGTATGGTATATTCAGGTGATATCCAGTCCAGTGACCCTAATGTCTCTGCGGCTGATAAGAAGATTCCTATTGTTGAATTGAAAGAACGCCAGAAGCTGGTGCTTGAGGCCGTTGCCAAACTTGGGACCGGGCGCAAGCATGTCAAATACCAGGCAGGTGTGGCATGTGGTTATAAGAACATGCCTGTGTTCACATTCGATAAGGACTGTGATGCATGCGGTAAGTGTGTAGAGGAGTGTCCCAGGGAGATACTGAGTATAGAAAGCAATGCGGTGATTGTCAAGGACCCTCTGCAATGTATCCTGTGTAAACTTTGTGTGGATGCTTGTGATATCAATGCCATCACTGTGGATGAAGATGTAAGTACGTACGTATTCACTGCTGAGTCTGATGGGTCATACCCCGCCAGGGAACTGGTAATCCAGGGTGCTGATACCATTATTGAGAAGGCAAGAGAGTTAAACGAGATACTTGAATCCATAGAATGAACCGTGGGGGGTTAACCCCACGTGTTTTCTCTTTGGCATTAATTTCGCTTCGCTCAATAGCACAATAACAAAAAAACCCCAATGCGGTTGTTGCCGCAGCTGAACCTTACAAGGTTCAATCGAAGTGTGCGTTTCGCTACGCTCAAGCGCACAATAATCAGAAAACAAACCCCTAATGCGGGGGTTGCCCAGCCAGGTCAAAGGCGCTAGGTTCAGGGCCTAGTCTCGCAGGAGTTCGAGGGTTCGAATCCCTCCCCCCGCATCATTTTAATACACCATAAATCACTGTTATTATTTTTACTGCTTTGAATCTAGTTCCTTGCCGAGCGAAGATGATATATCCAATTCTCGTAAGAATGACCTTTTCCAGTGATAACCTTCTTTAATACTCGAACGGCTTTTATCCATTTCATCAATTATGCTGATTAAAACTGTCACGATGTCTGAGTTTCTCTTTTCCAGTTCTCTATATTCCTTTTCAACCTCTTCGAGAATACCACTTATACTCTTTACAAGTTCAGTGTTCTTCGTTTCCATTTCAATACCCTTATCTTCAAGTTCTTCGAGTATGTTGCTTATAATGGTTACAAAGTCAGCGTTTTTCGATTCGATCTCATCGCATCTGTTTTCAATTTCTTTGAGTTCCATTTTTATCCCTGATTATTTTACGTTTTTATCTTTCTGGCAATCCCAATTTCCCTTAAGTCTATCTGAAATCTCCAAATCGTTCAGGAAATGCTCTTTGCATCAATATCTGCCATTAAATCTGAACGGCAAGTGTCCATTTGATTGATGATTGCAGCCATTACCTTTACAGGTTCATCTATTTCAGAGCATGATTAGTTTTTCTGTTCACGGGTTACTAATCCCGCTCATATACCGTGTAACAACACAAACCCCGTCACACTTCCCGCACCCATCACACCCATCCCCAACCCTCAAATGCCCATCCTCAAAAGAAATAGCATTTTTCGGACATGCCTTCTCGCATATCCTGCACCCTGTACACTTCACCGCCCTCATCAACTGCCGCGCCGCCATCTCAAAGAGCCCTTCAGTCGTCCCCCTGTCCCCCCCATTGACCTGAAAAGTGCCATCTGAGTACACCTTAACACTCCCCTCCCGGGTCTGGACCACCAGAACACCCAGGTCCTCAGAATAACGGACCTCACCCACCATCTTCATCATATCCATTACATCCAGCGGCCTGACCCCCATGGCACTCCCCTCGATACTGTACCCACCCGCCTTGCAGGGAGAGACACCTGAGACCACCGATATCTGGAACGTTTCACTCCCTACATCCCGCGGGACAACATCAATGCCCAGCTGCTCGGCCAGCAGGCGCATCTTTGGAGGGTGCTCACGCCAGCGCCAGAACCCATGCTCAACATACCCGGCAGGGAGCCCCCGCCCCTTGGCCCAGTCCCGCAGGAATGTATCCCACCTGTGGTACAGGTCAGGATGTAACTCAAGCATGCGCCGGTATTCCGCACCCAGTGCCGCAGGACACAGCCAGCACCCCACCCGCTCGAACCCCTCATCGTACAGGGGATTATATTCCAGCCCCCGCCAGTGGATATACAGCCATACCTCAATGGCACGCCAGTCGCGGATGGGATATACATTCACCTGGCCAGGCACCAGAGTATTCTCCTCCTTTGGCGGAATACGGGCGCGGCTGAAGGATTCATACCTGCGCTTGCCGTCCATGGTCAAATACTTCCCCTCTTCCACAATTCCGCCGGCAGGGGAAAGTTTACAGACCTTGCAGCACCACCGGTAATCCTTGGCAGGGGGACCGAAATTGGGCAGGTGCTCCCAGAATGCGT
>DAOWEE010000348.1 GCA_030638625.1 Methanosarcinales archaeon | reverse complement strand
GAAGTCTTGCCAGCACCCACGCCGCCTGCTATCAGTATGGATGAATGCCCGTCCACCAGGAAACTCAACAATCCTGCGGCCAGCGGTGTCATTGAGCCTTCATTGATAAGCTTGGGCAGGGTCCAGGGTGTTTGGGCATGTTTGCGGAAGGCATAGGCCAACCCGCCTGCGCTCAATGGATTGCCTATACAGGACACCCTTGTTTTGTACTCGGCCAGGTCCATATCAAGGATGGGGTTTGCCTCTCCGAAGGGGCGGCCGCTCAGTGCCCGGAACCGCGATATCATGGTATCCACGTCATCCTGGGATAGGTAGATATTGCTGGAACACTCCTCGCCTTCGATTACCACATGGACAGGATTGGTATCCACAGGCGCATTAACATAGACGTCAGTAACCCTTGAATCGGATAACACATCTTCCAGGATGCCCAGTCCGGTGGTATATTTTGCCAGGATGTCAGAGAACACCGATATCTGGTCAGGTCTTATTTTGATACCCTGGTACCCAGCTTCCTCTGACAATATTTGCTGGCTGCGGCGCCTGAAATATTCCCTGCTGTTCACGGGGTCGGCAAAATTCAGGTCATTGGGGCGGTGCCGCATCAGGCGTGAGCGCACCGATTCCAGCAATCCCAGTTCCTCAGGGCGCAGGTTGTATTCAGGAGGAATAAGGAAGTACAGGCTCTCGGGCCTGTCAGACAAGCTGTATATGGAAACTTCCATGGCTCTCCCGCCGCTCCTTTTCACATCATACCCCTCAAGGAATACAGCATTGTCGGGGGGCTCGGTATAGATGCGGGATGTAGAGAACTTGGGTCTGGTATAGGGTTTGATAACCCTCGTGTAATATTCTTCCGGCGACAGGCCGGTATTCATACTTTCTCCCATGCCGTCGGCACAGTTACTCATCCTGGCAAGCATGCGGAGGTAATCACTGGTACATGCATGGCCCTGACCCGGCTCATCGTTATGACAGACCACACCCGAATCCACCTGTGATACCAGTGCAGCATATGCCTTCACCGGGTTCTGCAGTCCGGTCTTCATTACACCGGATATGAACTCCTGCCGCTCTGAAAGGCAATTCCCACATGCTGCTGGCACTTCAGTATCGCAATATACCCTCAGGTTGTCAATGAACCCTGCCAGCAGGTAGAGCAGCCTGAGGCTTTCCCCTTCATAGTCCCGGTCATACAGGTGTGAGAGTACCAGCCTGTCCATCATGGGTTCCTTAATCATTATCTGGAAGATGTTTTTGCGGCATATAGCGTCATACAGTCCTGAATTACCTTCAGTACAGCCCCTGCAATCTATTATCAAGGATTTTTGGCTGTCAGCGAGACGGGTCTTATACGTGCAAAGGTTAGTATCTGTTTTTTTCTTTGAGAATAATCTGACCAAAGCATTGCTATTCGAGTTTCTTTTTCCCACCATGTTCATTGCAAACACTCCATTAAAATATGGCGATTGTACATTATGGCTGACTATATTAAGTTTGCTAAATTGCTGTGTTGATAGGCTCTCTGGTAAATTCTATATCATATAATCGTTAAGTATAAATATGGGGCAAATGTTAGTCTTTGCACGATTTGATATCTAAATGTCCGGGCACGCATATTGTCAGCCAATCAACAGGCGTGTTCAAACATCGTTGTAATTAAAAAGGAGAGAAGGACGTATTGACAGACCAACCTAAAAACGGGACCTTGATGACAGTAATGAATAAAAAGAACGTCGTAGAGGACATATATTTCAAGGAATGTGGTCACTGCACAGAGAAGATTCCTGTAGTAGGCAAATGTTCCACATGCGGGACCGAATATACGCACATGCGTACCTTTGAAGATTACGAGACCGGATTTCTTCACTTCGTATATACCTGTTCAGGCTGTCCTGAAGACCAGTGTAAGGCCCAGAAAGTGGTCAAGATATATGACGGAAATGGCAATGGTGAACCCACTAACAAGGCTCATGAATTGGCCCGGAATTTCCTTTATTGAATTGAATCAGACTCGGCGCCCTTTGTTTCTTTGCGATGAGTTGAAGTATAACTAACTTAATCCACTATCCCGAAATCCGATGGAACCAAAAAAGTAAGGTCGAAAGCCAAGGTCCGGATTCGAACCGGAGTAAAACCGCTTACTGCCAGCACATAATCATGTGCCTATCTGCAGGCGATTGCGTAGCCGCTCCGCCACCTTGGCAAGTCGATGGCTGTAAATATCCATAATAGTTAATAATTGTTTTGATACTGGCAACGAAATATTGTTTGTATGGGCATATGTCCAGTCAGGTTTAAGCTCATAATTTATATAACATGAAGCGCCAGTTTTATAAAAAATTTGACCGGAGTAGCATGAGAATCAGTGTAGAATGTGTAGGATGCGGCCAGTGTGTAGTATTCTGTCCCAGCGAGGCCATTTCAGTGTGGGGCAGGGCAAGTATCGATGACAATTGCACCGGGTGCGGTGTCTGTATGCCGTACTGCCCGTTGGGTGCCATCAGGGAGGATGAGGTATGAAAGCCCTGATAGTGGGCGGCGGTTTAGGTGGCCTGCTCACAGCCGCGCGACTGGTCAGGGAAGGACACAGGGTAGAAGTATTTGAACGCATGCCAGTGATTGGTGGGCGTTTCATCAACTTGGACTACAAAGGCTACCAGTTGACAACGGGTGCCCTGCACATGATACCTCACGGCAACAAAGGGCCGCTGGCAACCATGCTAAGACAGGTGGGTGCAAACGTGAAGATCATCCCTTCATCACCACAGGCTGTACTCAGGATGCCTGATAATGGTGGTTTCAAGGACATATCCTTTTATAACTTTTCTGCCCCTCTTTCCTGGCCCAACAAGTTGAAACTATCATATCTCACTTTCAAATCCCGAATAATAAAGCCCAAGGATGGGACTTTTAAAGATTGGTTTTCCCCCTTCATAAACGACCCATGGCTTGTTAAACTGGCTGATGCGTTTTGCGGCTGGGCACTTAGCATGCGCAGTGATGAAGTATCTGCAAGTGAGACACTGGCCATTATTGAAAACATGCGCCGCTATGGCGGTCCAGGCGTGCCCGTAGGAGGGTGCAGTGCCATCATTGATGCCCTGGAACAGATTATACTCTCTGGCGCCGGTACTATCCATACAAACCGGCAGGTGGACAGGATACTGATGGTGGACGGCAGGGCCGTTGGAGTGGAAACGGGCGGCGAGTCTATTTTGGGTGACGCGGTCATCAGCGATATCGGTCACCCGGCAACGGCTCAGTTATATGACCACCCTGACACTGATGAGTTCAGGGAATACATGACAGCAATGGAATCTGCCAGACCATCAGCAGGTATCAAGATTTGCCTTGGGGCAGACAGGCCGTTGATAGGGCACAGCGGCGTATTGTTTACTCCCTATGCTAAACGGGTAAACGGTATCAACG
>DAOWEE010000189.1 GCA_030638625.1 Methanosarcinales archaeon | reverse complement strand
GATTCAAATTCTTTTATCGTGTTAAGTGCAATATCATACAGGAAACTCTGCTCTTTTGCATATATAATCCGACCCTTCAATACCTCTATTCTGACGTAAAGCGGCAGTTGCTGGAACATCTGGATGTCAAATACACTTCCTCTTAGTATGCTTAAAATATCCAGCCTGAATCGGGACAGGTCTTCTTTTTCATCTGCATTATAATATATGCACAGGTCTATGTCGGAACTTGATATTGCTTCTCCCCGTGATGCTGAACCGTAAAGTATTATGAACTCAATTCTGTTAAATTCTGGCATTGATTTGATGGTCTTATTAAACTCTTTAATTTCTTCATTGATATTTAGAGTTCTATCAAATCGTGGTTTCAGTACTTGGGAATAGCTGGGCATTATTCATTCACTTATTAAATGATATTATATTTAATCATATAAAGATTCAGCATACTTATTAATCCTGAACCATTTGGAAACCCACCCCATCAGAATATTCTACTGTAGATTCTGTCTCCCCGTCAAACACCCTGAGCATGAGTCCGTGCTCTAACCTGACCTGACTAAGATTATCCAGATCAAGTTCATCTCCCAACCCTTCACATATCGTAATGTAGTGTTCAATCTTACTGGTCAGGTACCGTACCAGCCTTTGCCCGGACTCAAATGCATCCATCACTTCCATCTGCTGGTGCGTGCCGTAACAGTGCCTGATCTCCAGCATCCCGTTGCCGTCAAGAAAGAACGGAAAAACCGTGCATATTAAGGGCCTGTGTTCATAGATACCGCACATGTTCTCGTTATCATCAAAGAACATGCATGTACCGTCGGGCTTGCGCTTCAATATCCAACCTATGGCCAGCGTCTTCCCGCCCCTGATGCACGAATAAATATCAGGCTCCACCACATCTAACAAACTATAGCCAGTTGCATCTTGTATGACCCTGATATCCCTGGGCAGGACAGAAATGGCATTGGAAGGTCTGTGGATGTCCATAATCTCAATCTCAAAATCAGGGTCGGGACAGCAGCACCAACCGCACCTCATGCATTTGAATCCCACTTCCTTAATATTATGTGAGATGTCTTTGACTTCCATACTCCTTGCCCTGATAAGTTGGGACTTCAGGTTTTCCAGTAGCATGACTGCACTCCCAATTCAATTTGGGCTTCATCCTACTAAACATTTAATATCGCTCAATACATCTACCACATCCGAAGTGAGACAGCATGGCAGAGACTATACACTGGGCAGATGTGGTGGCCACCGAGGCACTAAAGAAGGGAAATAAACATACCGTAGCCTCAGGCATAACACCCTCAGGCAATATTCATATTGGCAATATGCGTGAAGTACTGACAGCAGATGCTGTCTACCGCGCGTTGAAGGATGCGGGAGCCGATGCCAACCTCATATATATCGCAGATACCTATGACCCGCTGCGCAAGGTCTACCCCTTCCTTGACGACAGCTATGAAGAGCATATTGGACGCCCCCTGTCCGAGATACCATGCCCCTGCGGCGCTCATCCTAACTATGCCGAACACTTCCTGGAGCCGTTCTTCAATTCACTAAAAAAACTGGACATACATCCCGAAATCCGCAGGGCTGATGAACTCTACAAGCAGGGAGCCTATGTGGATGCCATCAAGACCGCACTTGTAAAGAGAGATGAGATTGCACATATCATTGAAGAAGTAGCAGGCCGCACCCTGGATCCTGAATGGAATCCGTTCAACCCCATTTGCAATGAATGCGGTAAGCTCACCACCACAAAGGTCACTGGCTTTGACATCGATGCCAAGACCGTGGATTATTCATGTTCATGCGGCTCCACAGGCACAGTTTCCATGCAGGGAGGCGGCAAACTGACCTGGCGGGTGGACTGGCCTGCCCGGTGGCCGATCCTTGGTGTTACCATTGAACCTTTCGGCAAGGACCATGCATCTGCCGGGGGCTCGTATGCTACTGGCGAGCGCATTTCGAGTGAGGTATTCGATTACCCGGCCCCGCACCCAATAGTCTATGAATGGATTATGCTAAAGGGCCAGGGTGCAATGTCATCATCCACTGGCGTGACGGTATCCATCAGCGATATGCTGGATGTGGTGCCGCCTGAAGTACTGCGATACCTCATCATCAGGACCAAGCCGGAAAAGCACATAGAATTCGACCCCGGACTGCCTCTGTTGAATCTCATTGATGAATACGACAACCTGGACGAAAAACTGGATATGAGAGCATACCAGCTATCCCAGGCCGGTGGAACATCCGCAAAGATACCTTTCAAGCACATGGTCACGGCGGTACAGATAGCAGATCACAGTTTCGATTACCTGCTGACCGTGCTGGAGCGGGGCGGGTATGATGTATCCGAACCTGAAACAATTCGGGAACGAGTAGACAATGTCGAGATATGGCTGGAAACCTTTGCACCCCCGATGTTGAAGTTCAAGGTCAATGAGCAGCTGCCCCCTGAAGTGCGCAATTTCAATGAGGAACAGCGCCACGCAATGCGCCTGCTGGCTGAGAGGATGCCTGACTTTGAGGAAGGACAAGCCATCCATGACGGCATATATAACACGGCCAAGGAAATTGGAATGAGTCCGAAAAAGCTGTTCCAGACCATCTACCAGGCCATACTTGGCACCAAGAGCGGGCCGCGGGTGGGATACTTTTTGGTTTCGTTGGACAGGGATTTTGTGGTGGAGCGGTTCAAGGCGGCTTCAGAATAAAGCGATGCTGAAGTGAAAAGTCAGCACCATCCCATTTTCAAGTTATTTTTCAGACACAGATTTCACGGATTTACACAGATTTGTAGTCGTATCTGCATGAAATATACTCATTGCAATAACTGGATACTCAGAATAATTAGCGAAGAATTAAAATGTAGAGAATTACTTTTAACTTCAATTTGTCGGTCCACCCCTTACAAATGTCTTCCTTTGACACATTTTTTACCTAAATCAATCAATCTTAAGTCAATATAAACTCACATTTCTTCTTCATTCT
>DAOWEE010000132.1 GCA_030638625.1 Methanosarcinales archaeon | reverse complement strand
TCTAATGCAATAAGTAAGTCTACAGATTCAGAATAATTTGAATATATCATTCATTTCACCCCGGCAGGCTCAAGATGTACCACCACATCCTTCACGCCTTCCACCCTCTCTTTGATGTGGTTCTCCACTGCATGGGCGAGGCAGTGTGCTTCATCCATGTGCATATCTTCCCTGACATGCACATGCAGGTCCACATAGACATTATCGACAGTACCCCTGGTCCTGATATGATGGCAGTCCTCAACCCCCTCTATTTCCAGTGCAATCTCACACAGCATATCAGTATCCAGGACCGATGCGTCCAGCAGTGAATAAGACGTTTCCTTCACCACGTCCAATCCGGCCTTGGCAATGACCAATGCAATTACGACACCGACAACCACATCGATTATGGGATAGCCTGCCTTGACGGCAATCAGGCTGCAGATGACTCCAATGGATACGAAGATATCACTTCTGGTATGCAGGGAATCGGCAATGAGTATCTGGCTGTTGTATTCCCTGCCCTTCCTGCTCTCGAGTGTGGTGATAAAAAGATTCACAGCCATGGTGGCCAACATGATGACAAAACTCAGTGTGGTGACCCTTGGAGCCGCAGGCTCCAGCAAGTTCTGCACAGCACTCCTGGCCACTTCAAACCCAGTGATGAGCAGCAGTAGAGCTATGAACAGTGAGGCGAACTGCTCGTGTTTTCGGTGCCCGTAAGGGTGGGATTCATCCGGCGGCCGGGACGCCACCCAGACCCCCAGCATCCCTACCATAGTGGAGCCGCCGTCCATCAGTGAGTGGAAACCGTCTGCCTTCATGCTGATGGACCCGGTCATGTAGCCGTACACTATCTTGGCAGAGGCTACTACCAGGTTCAATGACAGTCCGATGGCCTGGACTTTCAGGATCTGTTTATAATTCATTTACCCACCATACGCCTGTGATAACTATATAATACTACACAATATTTCTATACTTCTCATTCATAAGGAGGGCCATGACAAAAATATATCTTGGGAAAATGGTACTGCACTGGTGCCCTGAGTGCAACCTCCCAGTGCTGGAGAACACATGTGCCTGCGGTTCAGGTACTACCAAAGTAAAGGTCACACCACCCGGCGATATCAGGCCCGCATTTCCCCATGATATTGACCTTGTCAATACCACTGCTAAGGCACAGTTCGGTGCCCCCCTGATACCTGAGGGAACCATTACCATCATGAACAAAGTGCCGTCAGATGACAGGATGGAAGAGATTATAGCGGACGGCGTGGCCCTTGCAAATATCAGGTATGATGTGGAATCGGGACTGTGGGTACTACTGCCCAGGATGGAAGGGGCAGCCAGGATTTTTTCACAAATGGACGGCCGCAGTAACTGGGTGATGATAGATGAATCGGCAGTGCCGTTTATTGAAAAGGGCGCCAGTACCCTGGTTCCAGGAGTTATCGATGCCGACCCGGGTATTGTGCCGGGTGCTGAGGTAGTGGTGGTGTCCCCTGACGGCGTACCTGTGTCTGCGGGCCGGGCTAAGATGACGGGTGGGGAAATGGTGGAGGCCACAAGGGGCGTTGGTGTCAAGACCAGGTGGAGTGGAAGAGTGGAAAATGTTGCAGCATCAGACTCTCATTCATGGGATGAGGTAGTTACTGCAAACCTTAATATCCTGAAGGATTTTGAAGCCAAAGCCCGGACATTTATCAGTAACGTGGCCCAGTCCACAAACCGGCCGGTGAGTGTGTCATACTCGGGCGGCAAGGACAGCCTGGCTACCCTGCTGCTGGTAAAAGATTGCATTGAGGATTTTGATGTAATGTTTGCGGATACAGGGCTGGAGTTTCCTGAAACCATAGCCAATGTTGACGACGTTGCCGGATACTACAACCTGTCAGTCAAGATATTCAATGCAGGGGATGTGTTCTGGGAGTCCTTTGACAGGTTCGGCCCGCCCACGGTTGAGGCCAGGTGGTGCTGTAAGACCTGTAAACTGGGCCCGATTTCCATGCTCATCGAAGAGAATTTCCCTGACGGCTGCCTCACATTCATAGGCCAGCGCAAGTACGAGAGCGAGGGGAGGGCCAGGAGTGATAAGAT
>DAOWEE010000261.1 GCA_030638625.1 Methanosarcinales archaeon | reverse complement strand
TGATACCATACCTGAATCAGATACTACGACCATAATCAACGATACTGTTAATCCCAAGATAGTAAATCCACCGCAGGTAGATGGGCATGGAAATGTGAGCTGCTTTGTATGCCATGACCACGCACCCAGTGATTTCAGCAATACGACATCCTACGAACTGATTGGAGGTAACTGCAGTTCATGCCACAAGAATGCCAGCACAATAACCCCTCTTATCAATAATACCATCCCCACTCATATCAAGACCAACTGGACCAATTATCCTGTTGATACACCGCCGTTGGTCACACCTCCACAGGTTGTAGGTCATGGCAGAGATAATGAAGTTGATTGTTTTGTCTGCCACGGTCATACTAATTCCAGGCTCTCAATCCCGGGTACATGTACAGAATGTCATGAAAACCAGACCATGTATAATGAACTTAATACTACCTACGGGTATGAACCGCCACAGGTTGCAGGTCACGGCAATGCTTCATGTGACGACTGTCACGGACACGATACACCAGACCTGACATTCAAGGGAAGTGTTGATGAAGACTGCCTGGACTGCCACATTAATGCCAGTACTGATAGCATCAATAATACCTGGACTTTACTCAACAATACTATACCCCAATCCGATAATACGGTAGTTGTTAACAACTCAGGGAGTCAATGGATTGTCAATCCGCCACAGGTTGCAGGTCACGGCAACACAAGTTGTATTTACTGTCACGGTCACGCTCCGGCAGAATATTACATCGATACAGCTACCATCATTGGGACCGACTGTTACAGCTGTCATATCAACGCATCTGCACAACCAATCCCATTGCAAAATAACACTATTCCCGACTCTGGCCTGACAAACTGGACCAATTCACCAAACCAGACCCCTGCCATGGTTATCGCACCACAGGTGCTGGCACACGGTAACGATACGAACCATGATGGTGTTGCCAATTCGTCTGATTGCTACGAGTGTCATGGACATACCAATTCTGATTTGACATTCATAAGCGACTGCTACCTTTGTCATAGTGGAAGACAGCACGGGTCGTCAGATAATCCCATGACTGGTCAAAAAGGATTGCAGTGCTGGGCATGCCATACCCATGATAATATGAATAAGACATATCTTGGTTTGAATTCGCCTGAAGAATGTAATATCTGCCACCTGAATGTTACACAGGCAAATGTCATTAATGAGACATATTCCCTCTATCCTCCACAGATATTTGGTCACCAGGACAGGCACAACAGTTCAGCTTACCTGAACTGCGATTATTGTCATGAGCATGTTCCTTCCGCTATCAAGAAATTGACTGCCAGGGGTTGGGAAGAATCTGAATGCCGTGATTGTCATGTTGAAGGCAGTAATAAGACTGTAACCTGGACTCCACCCACACCAATCAATGAAGTACCTGCCGATTGGGGTCATGCACAGATGCATTGTAAGGATTGCCATGGTCATACTCCATCCGGAATGGATTATGTTGGTATTGAACAGTGCGCTGATTGTCATGTGACTGTTCATTCTGATATGGAGGGTTATGATACTGGCGACAATTCATCATGGGATGATGCTTGCTATGTTTGCCATATTGATGTCAATAGTACCAATAAGACCGATTTAATTAGGTTCGATTCGGCCCACAATGGTGATTCCAACTGTACGGTCTGCCATGTTGAACCAAATGGTACACTTGAACTGATACCGGACTGGAGTACCAACTATAAGTGCAAGGTTTGTCATACGGGTTCAAATCCTGATACAAATAATACTCTTATTGAGAACAGTACCTGGTATGCCTCACAGATTGCTGTAAACGCATCAGATACACATGGAAATTCCACTTATATGGTACAGTGTACGTCCTGCCACAGTTCACACAGGAGAGCAGATACTTCTAATGACTATAACTGTACAACCCAGTGCCATGTGGCTCAGGCAAATACATCCACACTTTGCGAATCCACATGCCATACTGATGGAGTGACAGAAGTTGTGGAAGACTGTGAATACTGCCATAACAATGTAGCACCACCCGAACCTACCGTACAAATCACTGATATGCATACCTCCAGTTTCCAGTCCAACAACACAACCAGCCACCACAACTGCACCTGGTGCCATTACCAACTCAACAACTACACCCCTACCATCAAATCAGTTAACGGCACCGATATCCCCATCTACCCGAACATCCACAACATCTACGTTCCCACCACCTGCAACGAATGCCACCCAACAGCCATACCCACTCACCCCATACTTGGAAATAACTATGATAGCATGACCCTTGACGGCTGTCTCGGCTGTCACGGCACTGCCCATTCAATAATCCGTGAAGGCGGCGGTCCTGACTGTCTGTCTTCCACCTGCCATTCAAACAATACTAAACCCGTGAACATCACAGAATTTGAAGCAGGGCCACACAGCACAATGAACAGCGGTGCCACTAATACATCGCCTATGTCCTATGAATCTGAAAAAGCCTGCTGGCTGTGTCACGGCAACGGCAGTGAACCCAGCACCCACCTCACCAATATGAGCAATGTCAGGTCATGTGACGATGAAACCTACTGCCACGGCAATATGAGCAGTACCCTCAATATTACCTCACACTCCCCATCTGCCGATAACAAATATGTGAAGACCAGTAGCAGTATCACCTGCGAATTCTGCCACAACCGGACAGGTATACAGGTGTATAACCAGAGTGATACTTCCAAATCACAGGTCACGAACATGTCCAACATGCCTGCAGGTTCAAGGGTTACAGCCCATTATATCAAGGACCTGACCGATACCTCCTCAGACGACCACAGTGTCATTGATACCGTGGGCTGGGCCGGTGGTTCACAGGGTTGCGTCTACTGCCACCGCACAAGCAGTGGTGCAGTGTTCAATGCCACCAACATTTCGCAATTAAGCGGCCACGATCCAATGGGCAACAACTGCTACGGCTGCCACATCGTGGGTACGACCACCCTGCACGATATCGGCGTTATCAACGCTTCCGACGGCGGTCCGGACTGCGTAGTCTGCCATGGTACAGGTGCACCTTTAGCAGATGTGAACACTACAATCTTCAATACCAGCATCCACGCCACCCTGAACAGTGGTGCTGTCAATACCACCCCTGTCAACATTCTCAGCAAAGCCTGCTGGGCCTGTCACGGTAACGGTACCGAACCCAGCGGTCACCCCAACCAGACCGTCAGCGTTTCCAATCCTGCCAATGTGACCTATCCGCTGAACTGTACCGAAGCCAAGTGCCACGTAAACGGCACGCCTGCAGGCATTACCATCAGCGGTACCCAGCCTGGCATAACACTTCAACACATTCCAGATGTGAATTATACCAGTACTATCTGGACCGATTACCAGGCAGGCAATGCAGACAGTTGTACATACTGTCATAACAAGAGCATCACCAACCACACCGAACCTGAATTTGGTGCCGCCAATGAGACCGACCATTCAAATGTCTCGCACTATGGCAGCAGGACAGACCTAGTTACACCCACAACAAACTGTGATCTGTGCCACAAGAATGCCACCAGCGGACTGG
Source organism: Methanosarcinales archaeon (assembly GCA_030638625.1). Lineage (GTDB taxonomy): Archaea > Halobacteriota > Methanosarcinia > Methanosarcinales > Methanocomedenaceae > Methanocomedens_B. The sequence goes on along the minus strand of DAOWEE010000261.1, from coordinate 4,779 downwards.
AATGGGGTAATGCAACCCAGGGTCTCAGACATCCGGTTAACAAATCCGTAGACTTCTGCGGAAACTGTCACGGCAGCGGCGATACATTCCATACACCAAATATGTCATATGCCGCTGACATCCATACTATTGGTTTTGACTGGGAAGGCGACAATGCAGATTATATTACCGGGCAAGGTCAGCAGTACCAGGATTTAGAAGGTTGTTATGCCTGTCACGAAGAAGGAGATGTGATGTCAAGTGTCACCGATGCCAACACAAAGACCTGCGAAGAATGTCACTATAATAATTCAGCAGGTCCGTTCAATACGGTAAATATCAATATGCGCTCAGATATTGACAGCATTCTTCCACGGGTTTTCAACCACGTAAATGACAGTGTCAATGCATCAGTTGTTATCACAACGAACATGACTGCTACAAGTCTCAGTGAACTTGGCAGTCCCTCAACCTGTTTCAACTATAACAATAACACCGGCGAGGGTGCCTGCCATGGTGTGAGTTATGATAAGCGAACTGCTGCGGGTGGATACTATGCTTTCAACAACTCGTGGATACCCTATGATGTTTATGACAATAACATGAGCCCGTACAGGTGGACACAGACCATAGACCGCCTGCCTAACACCACAGATTGCCGTATCTGTCACCTGGGTGCAAACGGTTCAGTTGGTACACTTATGGAAAGTGCGTACTGGGGCACTCCGATGAATGTCAGCAACACCAAACCGGGCATATCCACACACACTAAATCCACTGCTCTTGCCAGTGACTGCTGGGGCTGCCATGTAGTTGGCGGCGGCCAGCCATTTGACTTCCATGATATGAATCTCACAGCTGGCGGCGGTCCTGATTGTATTGCCTGCCATGATGTTGACGGTCCGGTTTCAGCAGGTAATAAGCTCAATGTAACGTCTATGAATGTTACTTCATCCATTCACGATACGCTGAATAATGCAACCCTGAATGGTACAAATTACATGTGTTATGCCTGTCATTTAGATGGCCAGCCCCCTGCCAGCGGTCATCCTATCAATCTCAGCCAGACAAAACAATGTTCAGATTGCCATACCGGTGCTACACTTTACGGTGCTCCACTGGCAGGCAGGCATATTCCCAATGCATCCGGTGCACAGTTCCGCAGCACTTCCAATGTCACGACACAGTATGCAGAGTGCTGGGATTGCCACAACAATAGCGTGAATGCGAGTGCTACACTCTACCAGAGCAATAAATCCCGTGTCTCTCACTATGGTACTTATAGCAATCTGGTTGAGACTAATTCCAATACTTCAGTTGACCTGTGCTACAACTGTCATGACAATACCACCACTGCTGCGAACTATGGCAATGCCACGCAGGTTGTGATGGCGGTCCAGACAAATTGTTACACATGTCACAATGGTGATTGGAACATTCAGAGAAGAGGACGGACGATGCTGTGGGTGTTCTCATATAACGAACCTGGAGTATTCCATAATACTAATATGGGGACATACTGGGCGTGCTCGACGTGTCATTAGGTTGGTTGACAAGTTGTGGAATCTATGAATGGAATGGTTCACACAGTATTGAGCCGTTCCACATCAGATATTCTTTTTAGATTGACGAGTCAATGCATTTAAATATAAAGGTTCAACATAATTCATTATTTGTAATATTTATCGAGAGTCTATAATGAACATGACAAGGAAAAACACTAAATTACTTATTTTTTTAACTTACATCGCAATCTCGTACTCTTTGTACCAATTCCTGGTGGTATTTCCACCATCAGAAAAACTTGGTGATTCATACCGGCTGTTCTTTTTCCATATACCCACTCCGATTGTAGCTTTTTTTGCTTTTACAGTCACATTATTTTCCAGCATATTGTATCTCAGGACTGCAGATTTAAAGTGGGATGACATGGCATCAAGTTCGGTCAGGTTGGGATTCATGTTCAGCGGGCTTGCCATGGTTACAGGCTGGGCATTTACCTATGAGGCCTGGAACACTAACTGGAGCTGGGACCCAAAGGTAGTAACCATGTTCATATTACTGATTATCTACATGGGCTACTTTGTGCTGCGCCAGTCCACATATGACCCTGTAAAAAGAGCACGAGCTTCTGCTGTTTACGGGATAATAGCATACCTTTCCATACCATTGACATATATGTCTACCAGGATATGGTTCTCAATGCATCCTCAAGGCTCTATTGGCCTGACATCTGGCATGGGTATTACCGCTGCACTAATGACGTTTGGGTTCATTGTGGTATTTTCATATCTTTTATGGTTTGAAGTGACCTACAAGAAGTTGTTACATAAATTGGACCAAATATCCATGGAGACTATCAGATGACAGTGTATCTAACAATATTCATTACGGCAATGGTCATCTGGACCGTGATAATATTGTATCTTATACATCTTGACAGGAAGATGCGGGAACTTGTAAAAAAGATGTCAATAATTGAACTTGAACAGACTAAAAACAAGGAACATGATTGAGAAAAAACAAAAGAGAATAAAAATCGTAATCGGTATTGCCATTATCCTGGCATGCCTGGTCATAATTTATAGCGGTCTGTCTGACTTTGCACAACATTACAGGACAGTAGAAGAAGTAACATCAGACCTGGAATATTATTCGACCTATGAAGTGAATATGGTAGGCAGGATTGTAAATGGGTCATTCCAGCAGGTGGGCACGTTGAGTTACACATTCCAGCTCACTGACGATAATGCCACTGTGGATGTCAAATATGATGCTGCCCTGCCGCAGACATTTGACAGGGAAGGTACCATAGTGGTTACAGGAAGTATGAACGGGACAATATTCGAATCCGGGCAGATGCAGGTGAAATGTCCTACCAAGTACGAGCCTGAAACAGAAAGATTACAGGTGGATGACAAGGGGAACGCAGATGAGTAGAATAGGCATTATCGGGGGGACCGGTCTTTACAAACTTGGACTTGAAAGCTCTTCAGAGGTTGAAATTGATACACCATTCGGTCTTCCATCTGATACGATAACCCTTGGCGAACTGGCCGGAAACCAAGTAGCGTTTTTGCCTCGTCATGGAAAAGACCATTCTATACTTCCGCATGAGATTAATTATCGTGCAAACATATATGCACTAAAGACACTAGGTGTGGACCATCTTATATCAACCTGCACTGCAGGGAGCCTGAAAGAAGAACTCCATCCAGGTCATGTGGTTATACCTGACCAGTTGATTGATTGGACTAGGGCCCGGCAATCCACTTTTTTCGGCAATGGTATCGGGGCATATGTTGACCTGTCAGAACCGTACTGTCCTGTCCAGTCCCTGACTATTTTTAAGATTATCCACGAAATGGGCATTGAAGTACATACCGGTGGGACATATATCTGTATAGAAGGACCCCAGTTCTCAACACGGGCAGAATCCGAACTCTTCGCTGATATGGGGTCTGATATCATAGGTATGACTGCCATGCCTGAAGCAAAACTGGCCAGGGAGGCTGAGATGTGCTATACCACCATAGCCGGTATCAGCGATTATAGTGTGTGTGGAATGACCTCTTCAAGGAAGGATACCATGCAAAACATGCACATGATGATTCGGAATTTGAATGAGATTTTGACACAGATCATCCGCAGATATCCTTCACACACAGATTATGAATGTTCATGCACGAGTGCATTGAAAGGGACAATTATTACTTCCAGAAGTGGTATCCCCTTTGACACACTTGACAGATTGGAAGCAATTATCGGGAAATATCGGCTTGAAGAAGGCGGGAGTTCACCCCACGGCACAATATTAAAGTAAAAACTATTTCAGGGACTGTTAATCACGCTTCACAGTATAACCTGTACCCGCACGTTTTGCACTGTTTATCATCACTGCTCCTCTCAAACCCAAAACCGTAGTCATGGATAATGCGCTGTGCAATCTCCTCCATCTCAGAGATCACCCCTGCATCCAGAGGCTTTACCCTGGAACTCACATATTCCCCATCCTGCAGTTCATACACCCGCGGTTTTTGCTGCGACAGCAACTCCAGCGTCAGCCTTTGCACTGTATACTCAGGATACAGGTGTTTGAACCCTTCAGCATACAACAGCAACTGGCGTGACCGCTCGGCTGGGTCCGGTTCCTTCCCGGTTTTGTAATCAATGATCTCCACTCTGCTATCGTTATCATTACCGTCATCGTAATTGTCATTGTTACCGTTGCCGTCACCCGGCACCAGGTCAACCCTGTCAATGAAACCCGTGAAAACATGGTCACCCAACTGCACCGAGAATCTCTTCTCCACCATCAGGTTGTTGGGAATAGAATCCTTGTTCCGCTCCCAGAACACATCCAGGAAAGGTTGGGCCCGGTCCACATCCACCCATTTCCATCTGTCCTCTTCAACCAGGGACGTGACAATATCTTCCAGCTGTTTTTTGGTAGATACTTTCTGCCTCACCGCCACTTCCGCTACCTTGTGTACGAAACTCCCCACATTCATTGCCCCGTCCGACTGTTCCTCTGCCCGGGTGGGCATACCCAGCACATGCTTCAGTTCATACATCTTTGGACATTTGGAATAAGTATTCACTGATGTGACACTAAAAGTAATACCTTCAGGATGGGGCATGCCTTCACGAATATGGTCCCTGTCAAGAATCTCCTGCACATGGGAGGCAGGGTCCAGGTCATCCCACTGGCTGTTAATAGTCTCAAGGTAATCAGTCTCATTACCGCCCCTCAATGCATGGTATGTCAGCAAATGCCCCAGACACTCTTCAAAAGAGCCG
>DAOWEE010000005.1 GCA_030638625.1 Methanosarcinales archaeon | reverse complement strand
TTTTATTAAAACAGTTTATTTATAACAATTTATTTATTGAAGTTTAATTACTGCAATTTATTTGTTGTGACATCCACGCAGCTTTTCAGAATCTCTTGCACATTCCCACCTTCAACATCCAGCCCGGCAGCGCCGTCATGTCCGCCACCCGTGCCGTGGAATAATTTGCTGACCTCTTCCAGTATCTGGCCAAGGTTTACCCCTGCGTCAATAGCATTGCGCCTTGCCCTGCCGCTAATCCTGGCAATACCATCTTTTTCGGCACCCACAAATGAAACGTCGGCACCTACATGTGTCAATATACCGGCTGACGTGCCTCCAAAAGAACTTATTGTACTGGTAACGATAAGCCAGTCACCTGTACGATGTACTTTAGCTCTCTCGGCTGCTTTTAGTAAAGCTATCCTCATGCTGATATCCTGGGGGGTGGATGCAAGCAGGTCTACCACTTCACCGTATTCCACACCACTAACTTCGATAATTTCTGCAAGTGTCCTGAACGAATCAGGGTTTGCGTACTTGAAATTACCAGTATCAGTAATGATTCCAGCTATTAGCGCCATGGCAGATTTCCTCATAACAGGCGCTTCCATAAACTTGAGAATATCAAAAACAATCTCTGCAGTAGAACTGGCGGTGCGATGCAGGTAGAACTCGGCCCCGTCCTTAATAGCACAGGTGGAATGGTGGTCTATCACTGCATATTCTTTCAGTTTTATTTCATTCAACTGTGCCAGCGTACTGGTATCCACGACCACAGTAAGGTCATAGTCTAATGGGTCGGGATTTTCAATTGCATCAATTTCCAGTGTCTTAATAAGTGTAGTAGCTACCCGGTTGCAGCCGTCCACAATCCCAACCACGCCGCCCAGAGACTGAGCTAATGTATAAGCACTGCCCACCGCGTCAGGGTCAGCGTTGCGGTGACAGAGAAATAATATATTGTTATAATCCAGGAGCCGGTTATAAAAACCGGACTCATCAACTTCCATGACTCGTATGCCCTCGATAAAGGCACTTATTCGGCATTCATTGTTGGCGAGCCAACAGATGTATTCAACTGGTCCTGTAATTGGGTGAATCTCTTGTGGATTCGTTCTTCCTGTCGGGTTATGGTCTGAAGTCTGAGGTCCAGAGTCTCTTTCTTTTCCTTTAGTTCCTCAGTGGTCTTTTCCATATCCGTTTTTATCATCAGGTTGCCTACATTCTTAAAGACCGGCACATCACTTTCAAGTTTACTTAGTTCTTCAAGTGCCATGTCAGATTCTTTCAACATAATCTCAAGCTGGTTCTTCTGCTGTGCCAGAGCCTGTGCTTGCTGCTGTACCTGCTGTATCTGTGCAATCTGGTTCTGGACTTGTGGGGATATTTCTCCGCTCATTGTAATTCACACTCAGTAGTTTAATTTGATTTCAACACGACACAATACTACTTCTATTTTTCTATTGCCTCACTCATTTCAACTGCAATCTTTATCAGTCGCAGCCATCCGTTAATAGCCGCTCTCATAGAGACAAGGTCGTAAGAGCGTATCTTAAGAATAAGTTCACTCCCCTGTATTGTAAGCTCTGAACTGGTACGCTGGTGGGATGCACCAAGTTCAGGCAGAAGGGACTGATAAATCACATCAACGTCATTAGATATTTCAAAAACGAATTCTGATTCGACTTCCACAATAAAACTCCCTTTGCAAAATCAAATCAGACAAAAGAAAACAGGAATTGTAAAGGATATATCTATCCTCTACATTCCTTTTGATCAGGGTCTGACCTAAACCGCTTCTACCTTTTTGATAAGAGTTGGCCTCTCTTTTATCAGTATCCTGTGCCCGCAATATTGACACCGGATACCCATAACTTCGTAGTCAATCTCTACAGAATGCTTACATCTTGTGCATATATATGCCATTTAACGTCACCTTATTGCCATATTACAATGGCATATCATCAGAAACAGTTTCTTCTTCCGACACTGGTTCCAATTCCATTTCTTCGGTTTCGGGCTCAAAATGTTCAAATGTTATATCAGTCTCCATAGCCTTCTTGACAGACCGGGTTACTGCAAGCCCCATAGATGTATTTGGTACATAGGTACCGCCAGTGAAAGTATGGTCGCACTTTTTGCAGTTCCAAATACCTGTATCAGTGCGGCGTATAGTCATCTGGCCGCACTTGGGACACTTGTATCCCTGTCTCATGCGTTCTTCGATATTTGCAACCAGTTTTCGGTTCTTTCTTCCGTAACGGACACCAAACCTGCCTGCTGAACGGGTTTTGTGTCCTTTACGGGTATATTTCTTTGCCATGAACTAAATCTCCAGGAATTTTTCTCTAATTTCCTGCGCTTTTTTGCAGGATACGTCTACTATATGATTAATCTGATCAACTGTAAGTGATCCATTTCCGCTTTTTTGCATGCCTGCGATGGCACCTTCCTGATTGGAAATAACAGTCAGCTTGCAATCTGCAACCCGCTCTTCTTCCATGGACGGGTCAAATGCAATATTGCCGCCGATATCAACTGCCGTCACTGACACTGGTATATCTCTCATCGGCAGAGGCATATCTTCACCAATACCATAGCGCTCACCAGGTATTTTGGCTGTCAGGAGTGCTGCAATTGCACCCAGTGAAGCTGCATCCATGAGATTTCCGCCGTCATCCAGTACATGGATGTCAATGAAGACCATCCAGACTTTCTCTCCCTCTGTAATGCACAACTTCTTTAAATCTATTGCGCCTGATTCACGGACACCTCTATCAGTCACTCTGGCAAGTTCAATGGCATTCTCCCTTGGGGGACCGGATTCAAATTCAGGGGATGCAAGAGGTATCAGTTCCAGGCTGGTGATAATTACACCCACATCTGGAGTGTCAGGGAACGGTGTACCTGGCTGTATCTTAACACCGGCAATTATTTTGGTTTTGCCGATTTCCACGCGGGCAGACCCTTCAGCTTTATCAATAACACCTGTTTCAATGGAAATATTCCTTATCTCTTCAGGTTTACGACCATCAACCCGCTCATCATTCAACATCATGCGGATTAATTGGTCTTTCTGTATAATTGATACGACCTGTTTATTCATTGAGCTCATCCTCCTCTGTATCAGGCTCTTCATCCATTTCGTCAGCCGTTTCCTCGCTATCTTCAGCAGGGTTCTCTTCCTCAACTTCCGCTTCTTCTTCCACGTCTTCTAGTTCCGGTTCTTCATCTTCACTTTCACCGGCAACCTTGTCTTCGACGTCTTCAGCCTCGGTATCAACATCATCTGAAGCTTCAGTTTCCTCAGGAGCTACGACTTCTTCCTTGGACTGTGCTTTAGTTTCGGCGTCTTTTTCTTCTGTTGATTCACCCTGCATCTTAGCATAATGGTCCATCAGTGCCTGTCTTTGCACTTCATACACCTGCCGGCATCCTTCCTGTGCCATTTCCAGTCCAGCTTTTAGCTCTTCCGGTGTGAGGTGACCGTCCATCTGCAACAGGGTAATCTTTCCATCCTGTGTCATTGCAATAGGCACATCGGCTTGTCCGTAATTGTCCTCATCCTTGCTCAGGTCCACTACAAGAGTATCGTCAACTTTTCCAAATGCACATGCACTGACTAATCCCCTCATGGGGATGCCAGCATCGGCAAGGGCCACAGATGCTGCGTTAAGGGCAGCTGTCCTGGTCCCTGCATCTGCCTGCAACACTTCAACAAAAATATCGATGGCGGATTTTGGGAAATATTCAGTGAAAACCTGGTCTTCAAGTGCTTCCCGGCTTACCTTTGATACTTCAGTACTCCGGCGGTCAGGTCCGGGCCGTTTTCGGTCTTCAACCGAGAACGCGGCCATATTGTATTTATATCTCACAATGGCTCTGGTAGATTTCTGCTGATGCCTGGGATGCACTTCCCTGGGCCCGTAAACTGCTGCCATTACCTTATTCTTGCCGAATTCAAGATAACATGAACCATCAGCCCTTTCCAGTACACCAACTTCAATCTTAATATCGCGTACCTGGTTGGGTTTTCTTCCGTCAAGACGTAAACCATTTTCGTCTATGAACTTTTCTGGTTTCTCGCTCATTTCATTATTCCTCTCTTTTGTAAATATAATTCATTCAGTCCAGGAGTTCATTCAAAATCTCCGGACTTTCTGGTTCTGCTTTTTTCCTTTTCACTTCAATTTTCAGAAGTTTGCTTATACGTTCAGTAAGTCCTTGTTTGTGGGCTTCGTTCTCAATGACGTTTAAAGCATCCACTGCCCTGGCCATATCCTTATCTTTACCTGTCACCCAGACAACTCCATTCTGGCCCACAACGATATTGCAGTTAGTTTCCTTTTTCAGCATGGAGATCATGGAACCACCCCTCCCAATTACCCTGGGCACTTTCACAGGAGATATGTCTACAAGTCTGCCATTTGAGATTTTACTTGCCCGGTTGCTGCGCATGGTGAGGTCCACTTTCATGGAAGGCGTGAGTTCCTTTACCATGACCATAACTGAGTCTCCTACTGTCAGGTACTTGCTCATGTCACTCGAATCAATTCGTCTTGGATATTCTGAATGATTGAGCCAACCCTCATAGGGTGATTTAATATCCAGTATCCAGTTTGAAAAAGTAACTGATTTGACCGTACCTATGATTACATCCCCACTCGTAGGGGCATATAATCCAGATAACGGAACAACTCGTACTTTACCTTTATCGCTGGCAACTCCATACAATTTAGCGTAAACCTTTCCGTCCTGGACATAGGTACCATTGCCTGCCTGCTTAACATCATCTGACAAAAAATCGCCAGGAACAACTATTTTTTTATTCATTTTAACCTCAAATCAACATTACGACATTATTCCTGTAATCATTTTAAAACACGTATTTCCGCACTTCCCTTAGTCAAATGATTGACCATTCCAAAGAAATCATCCTGCATACCCGCAGGAATGGTAACCACACCAATCCAACTCCCATCCTTTTGCCACTCTTCTTTGCTTAATGTCCCGAATTTTGAAATGGTTCCATAAGCCTTTGGAGCATAATCCATATCAATCCTGATTGCAATATTAATTTCCTCAAACCGGATAGGTATGATAGGACGTATCGCCTTCATCACGGTCGTTACCTGTTCATCCACACTCTTCAGGGGGTCAATATGTACGCCCGCTTCTTCCATTGCCCGCTCTATCCTGGTCGCCGGATGTGGAGTCCTGGTCTGCGGATTGATAGCATTAGCCGCTATAAAGGTGATTATTTTGCGTTTCTTCTCTTCAAGTATGGCTTTGCGCTGCTCAGTGGTAAGATGTATCTCACCGTGCAGAATAATATGCTTAGCAATTTCAAATACATTCTGAGTTTCGAACGTATTCTCGATATCCTGTTCAGCCGGACGGTCTCCCCGGCTGGCATTCTCGAACACATCTTCCACTGCCAGTATCTCTTCGATATCTATCTCATCGCCGCGTTTGAAAGAAAAAGCTCCATCCGGGTCCACATATACCTCGAACTGTTTGCCTCCCTTTTTAAGTCTGGCAATTACAGCATTGTCCAGTGTGACCATTTATCAACCCACCTAAAAATATCTGATTCAGTTATTCCTCTGCATCTTCATCCTGGGATTCGACAACTTCATCCGAGGATTCTTCATCAGAGTCATCGTCGTCAGAGTGGGCATCCAGTACTTTCTGGACATAATCTGCCACTTCCTGGGGTTCAAGTTTCTTGAACTGCTTGGATTCAAGTTCTACCACACCTACTTCTATGGTGGATGCATCGAACCTTCCTTCTGTGGTATTGTGGAGTGCTTCCAGGCCCAGTATTATGGCTTCATCCAGTTTAATGTCACTGGTATATTTTTCCTCAAAGACTTCCATTACCTCTGGCCGACCCGCACCAATCCCGGTGGCATTGTATTCCAGCAGTGCACCGCTTGGGTCAGTCTCGAAAAGTCTTGCTTCGCTGTCCTCAACACCAGCAATTAACAGAGCAGTACCGAAAGGTCTTACGCCGCCATACTGTGTGTATGTCTGCTTGAAATCACAGATTTTCTTTGAAAGGACCTCTACTCCAATGGGTTCGTCATAGGATACCTTGTTAACCTGTGCTTCCACCCTTGCCCTGTCTATCAGGGCCCTGGCATCGGCTACCAGACCTGAAGTGGCAGCTCCCATGTGGTCATCTATCTGGAATATCTTTTCAATGGATTCGGCCACCAGCAGTTTGCTGGTCACGCGCTTGTCTACAAGTAGTACAACGCCGTCAACGGCTTTTACCCCTACGGCAGTTGTGCCCCGCTTAACAGCTTCGCGGGCATATTCAACCTGGAACAACCTTCCGTCAGGACTAAACACTGTGATAGCCCTGTCATAGCCCATTTGTGGTGCCATCTGCATAATTATTCAATCTCCTTGTCTGTTATATCAAAAACCGTTATACCAAAATATCTGGT
>DAOWEE010000013.1 GCA_030638625.1 Methanosarcinales archaeon | reverse complement strand
TGCTGTCTCCACTATTGGAAAAAGATTAAATGTGGTTGTACCGTCTAATTCTGCGATGTCGAAATTGGAGGACATGGAACGTCTGGAGCAACTGGAAGCGCTGATACAGGAACTCAGACAGCAGTCTGATGAGGGTGCCGCCATAATCGTTGAAGGCAAGCGGGACCGCAGGGCATTGAGGGAGCTGGGTATTAACGGTCCTGTAATTTTGGGTACGCAGAAGGCATTACTTGAACTCTGTGAAGAGGTGGCCAGGGAATACAGTAAGGTGATAGTGCTGACTGACTGGGATGAGAAAGGTGATAAACTTGCCAGGCTCATGGCGGAATTTTTGAACAATGCCGGTGCATCAGTGAATACGGACCTCAGGCAAAGGATAAAGTCACTGGTCAAGAAAAGGATCAAGGATATTGAAAGCTTGAATACACATGTATTCAATCTTAGGACGGAATTCAAGTAAATCCCCATACGGTCGGATTAACCTCACGACATAAAGCTATACTTCATGCAATGTAACAAAACAGATAGTGTATGATTGAATGTTACAGTTCTTGTAAAAAATACCATAACTTTATCATGTCTTCCAAACAATGTGTATATTTGTAAATATCACGTTAATCACGAGTTAGATTAACTACTAATAAAATATATATAAATAGTTAAACAAATCATCAATCCAAATCCCCTGCTTGCCCGGAACCAAATATGTATTACATATGCAATGGGGCCCGGCACAGGGCACGTTATTTAATGGGGTGGACTAACATAACATTGGCGAACCAGAGTTAAATGGTATAAATCCAGTCAGTGAGAATAGTTTAATTGCATTAAGTAACATCACAGGATAATTACCAGATTGAGGTCGGCGTAAAGAAACAGATATATTGAAATTCCGGGTGAGTACCACATATTATGTAAGTATACCAGTCAGAGTACTGGTATTATTCGGAAAACAATATAAGTGTAAACTATTACTAACCGGTTCAATCCAATCCGGCTGTAAGCTGATTTTTTTAACTATTCTAAAATACATGAGGTATACTCATATGCAAAATACAGATACTACCAAATATATAGTTCATGCAAAAATAAGAGCCGAGGGCGTCGTGGAAAGGCCAGATGTGGTGGGTGCAATATTCGGTCAGACCGAAGGGTTACTGGGCAACGACCTGGACCTGCGTGACCTCCAGAAGACCGGACGTATCGGCAGGATAGAGGTCAATATCAAGTCCACTGCAGGTAAGTCCAACGGTATGATCGATATCCCGTCAAGTCTGGATAAAGCCGAGACTGCCGTATTGGCAGCTTCCCTTGAAACCATTGACAGGATAGGGCCATGCCTGGCAGGTATTGAAATCACCAAGGTCGAGGATATCCGTGCTTCCAAACGGCAGCATATCGTTGATAGGGCCAAGCACATCCTCACAGATATGTTCGACGAGAACGTACCTGAAAGCCAGGAAATAACCGATGAAGTTAAACAGTCCATAAGGGTGGAGGAAATGACCCATTACGGAAAGGACAATATTCCTTGTGGGCCCAACGTAATGGATTCGGATGCTATTATTGTTGTGGAAGGACGGGCAGATGTGCTCAACCTGTTGCGATATGGTATTAAGAATACCATCGCAGTGGGCGGTACTAATGTTCCTCCTGCAGTAGCAGAACTGTGCAAGAAGAAGAAGGTTACGGCATTCACTGACGGTGACCGTGGCGGCGAGTTAATTATTAAGGAATTGCTCCAGGTGACAGACATTGATTTCATAGCCCGGGCTCCAGACGGTAAAGGTGTGGAGGAACTGGTGCAAAAAGAAATTGTCAGGTCCCTGCGCCAGAAGATACCAGTTGAGCAGGCATTGGATAGGTACCAGGTGGGCGGAAACAGGCGAAGAAATTCCTCACAGCAGCCAGCGCGCAGGCAGGACCGTACCCAGGAGCGAAGGGAAATTCGACCCAGGGTAGTAAAGGCCCCTACTGTGAAGCCCCGTGCAACCGAGAGGCCGCGCAGGAGCAGTAGAAGGGATGACTCAATCAAGACCGTTGCCACTGAGTTCAAGGAACATATGGACGAACTGAGCGGTACCTTAAGTGGAAGGTTACTGGACAATAATAAAAAAGTCATAAAAGAAGTGACTGTGAAGGACCTTGCCAATTCAATAAAAGATGTGGACAGCAAAGTTAAAAGCGTGGTGTTCGATGGGGTCATAACCCAGAGACTGGTGGACATTGCATCAGAAAAGGCCATCAAGAATATTATCGGTGCCAAAATAGGAAATGTAACTAAGTCACCGGCAAACCTGCGTATAGCTTCCACAGGCCAGTTATAAGCAAATTATGCATCGTCTGGACAAAAGGGCAGGGCACTGTGCAGATGCCATATTAAAGGCAGGGGATATCCATGTGGTATCCCATATTGATGCAGATGGCCTTACTTCTGCCGCTATAATCTGTACTGCCCTGGAAAGGGCAGGCAGGGATTATTCCGTAGAGTTTGTCCGCCAGCTTGATGTATCCATTCTTGAGGGTATTGCCAATAGCAATCCTGACATGACGGTTTTTACAGACCTGGGTAGCGGGATGCTTGAAAAAATAAAGGAACTGGATATCAATGCGGTGATATCAGACCATCACATCCCGGCCGGGGATTGTCCCACTCATTTGAATCCCCATGTGTTCAATGTTAATGGCGCATATGAAATAAGCGGGGCTGGTACTACCTTTTTGTTGGCCCGAGCTATGGGGGATAATAATGACCTGGCTGGTCTTGCAGTAGTGGGTGCGGTGGGCGACCTGCAGCATGTCAAGCAGGGTAAGCTCACAGGCATCAACCGGCAGATAGTGAGTTTGGGCCGCCAGAGCGGTGTGCTGCACTGCCAGCGTGACCTGACCATGTTCGGGAAACAGACCAGGCCGGTTTATAAGATGCTGCAGTATTCGTCTGACCCCTACATACCCGGGCTTTCTGGAAATGAGGATGCAAGCATTAGTTTTTTAAAGAAGGCTGACTTGCGTTTCCATGGTGAAGGATGGCTCAGGTGGGTGGACCTTACAGATGAGGAAAAAAAGAACGTAGTTTCAGGACTGATACAATATTGCATATCTGCCGGCATTCCTCCTTTCAAGATTGAGCGGCTTGTGGGTGAGGTATATACCCTGCTTAAGGAGCGGGAGGGTACCGAGACCAGGGACGCATCTGAATATTCTACCCTGCTCAATGCGACAGCCAGGTATGATAGGGCAAAAACCGGGCTTGCTGTATGCATGGGTGACAGGGATAAGGAATATGAAAATGCCATACATTTATTGGCAGAACACAGGCGCAATCTTGTTGAGGGCATCAACCTGGTAAAATCCCAGGGAGTGGTCACCCTTGACAATCTCCAGTATTTTGATGCAGGCTCGAAAATTAAGGATACTATTGTGGGTATCGTGGCAGGTATGAGTGCCAGTGCAGTGGGCAACAGGAACTTGCCCATAATAGCCTTCGCAGATACTGAGGATGGTGTAAAAGTATCAGGGAGAGGTAACTATGACCTGGTACGCAAGGGTCTGAATCTTGGTGTATCTATGAATACTGCTGCACAGGCCGTAGGAGGCGTGGGGGGAGGACATGATATCGCTGCCGGTGCCACTATCCCGCAGGCGGCAAAATCTGAATTTATAAGCAAACTTGACCAGATAATCGGCAGCCAGTTACGAAGTTCCTGAAAAGTGTTCTGGCTACACCAGCTCGTCGATGGGCACCATTTCTGCCACATCCATGAGAGTGGACATTGCATGGTTTTCCATTTTGAACCCCTGTTCCTGTGCCACAGCCGAAGCATTGGCTCCACCGATGACCGCTACCCCGAAATGGTCACGATCCACACTCACACCCAGTATGTCTGAGTTGGGCTCACCAACTTCCAGGATGCCGCTAAAGCCTGCAGATACCAGTTCATCCAGCACTTCTTCTACCTTTTCCCTGGCGTTCATGGTAATCTCCCGCAAATTGGCGAGTATCTTGCCTGAACCGCTGGTCAGCATCTCGCTTACAGAGGTGAGGGACTGGGACATGAGTATCTCAAGGGGGTCAAGGGTGGTGCTGTCGTACATGACGAGGTCAGTGAAACGTAGCGGTTGACCGTCCCGGATCTCGACCAGGCCCCCGAACCGTGGTTTAACCGGGACACCATGTTTTAAGAGCACTCCATCCACAGTGATACTACAGACCGTGGCGATGCCGTGCATGTCATTGGGAACGGTCAAATCTCCCAACTTATCTCCCGGAGACAGCAATTTCACCAGCGGGCTGACGGTCAGGCCGCTTAACATAACGTCACGGAATATGGGAAGCACATCATCGATGTGTTCACTGTTCATCAGTGAGATGTTAGCTACTAACTTGCCAGTGCGCGTGGACGGGTCAAAGGTCATACCATATATCAAATCTTCAATGTTTGAAACTGTGAAAATGATTTGCTTGCCTGAAATATTTGTACCTTTTTTTTGTGTCATTGTTCCACCGGTAAAATCCTCACTGATTGTAAAGATTCTAAAATATTGGATGTTACATATAAAAAGCTGTCTATTAACGGTAAATCTGTGAAAAAAAGCTTATAAACCATAAATCACTGTTTAGAGAGCATGCTTCCTGCAAAGGTGAAAGACTGGATGGTAGCACCCCAATGGGGTACCATGGACGAGGCAATATATTCTGTCGACAAGTTAAAACGATTAAACGGTGGCTACTGGTTCTGGCTTATGTCAGATTATGACCCTGAGAATCCCCGCATGCTTCAGGTACTTATCAGCCAGGGAGCGATTGACTATAATCTGAACGACAAGCGTTTTACTAACAAGCATATCGATGCCGAAACATTTTCCTGTTATTGCGGGATATGGCAGTACAGGGACGGGGAAGTATCTGACCTGGTGCACGACAACTGTACCTGTACAGTGAAACCCGGGCAGTTTACGTGCAAGACCGATTCGGGATATACTATTTCCATATCCAAGTCATTCCCTTATTACGATATGACGGTACAGGATGAAAATGGTGAAGTTACCAAATTTAGTTCCACATCCTCAGAATTCAATGGAGAATATTTCCAGAACCCGCTGGTCAAATATCCTTCACTGATATCATACAGCGATGATTTTGATGCTTATGCCCGCAACAGCCGGGGATTCCAGTATTTCATTGCCAGCAAGATGAGTGACCTGTTCGGCACCTGCAAAGGTGAGTTGTTTGACCGGGATTTCTATGGAAGTTTCTGGCTGGAGAGGGCATTGGGTTTTGGTTCAACAATCCCGTGGAAAATAGTGATGGTCAATTTCAATGACCGCTCACGGATGTGGTACCGTTATTTCCCGTCAAAGATTCTAAACTACGGCACACCGCTGGAGTTCATTTTCGATGATATGGTGACTAAAAAGCGGTATCATTTCTATGACATGACTTTCCATTACACAGCGAACGGCACATCAACCAAAATGAAATTCGGCCCCCATGTGGACACGATCCATGTGACTGGCAAGGGTAAGGAAGGTGAAACTGTGAGTCTTACTGCAAAGATACTGGGCAGGCACTTGTACCAGTATGATGTGGCAAAGGTGAAATTCAATTATTACCAGCTGGTATTGGATATTGAGAATGTTGATGTGGAAGTGGATGGAGTTGACCTGATGCAGGGCAAAAACCCTACCCTCAGTTATGGTGAGGATGCCCATTTCAGTTTATAAAGAATGGTTTAGCTTATGGGCAATAGATTAATTTACAGGCAATAGATTAGCTTAAGAGCAATAGTTTAGCTTACAGGCAATGGTTATTTACCGAACCTGCGCTGGCGTTTCTGGAAATCCCGGATTGCCCGCAACAGGTCAATTTTCCTGAAATTCATCCAGCTCATATCAGTAAAATACATTTCAGAGTAGACTGATTGCCATATCAGGAAATCGGCAAGGCGTTTTCCGCCTGAGCGTATCACCAGGTCTGGTTCGTGCTTGATGAGGAGATTGTTTTCAATCACGGATTCATCTATTTCCCCAGGTGTTAATTCACCTGAATCTATCTTTGACATGATGTCCTTGAATGTTTCTGTCAGCTCTTTCTTGCCTCCATATCCAAGGGATAAGTTGATGAGCATGCCCCTGCTGTCAGCAGTTTTGAGGTAATGTTCCCTGCCGTCAATTGTGAAGAGGTTAATTGTAGCATCTACATCTTTCAGGCTGTCTGTTATTTTCATTTGCAGTTCATTGTATATCCTGCCAGAGATATCAAGGTCCATATCAATGAGGCTGATGTATATGGTAAGGACATTGATATTATATTCCTGGCACCATTTGATGAATTCAATGAGCCGTCGGGAAAAGTCCGCATCCAGTAGGTCACTTTCTGTGAGGACCAGTACAATACTGGAAGGGGGTGAGGCCTTATCGTCCTTAAGTATGCCTCGCTCAAGTCTTATCTGGTATAATCTGGAGAATAAACCCATTGGACATAGGTTACATCGTTAGGATAAATTATTTGCCTTTATATGCCATGTTAACCCAAGATAATAAATGTCTATGAAAATGGTAAACAATGCACACACTGGTTTTTTTTTGTTCGTGATGCTAATAGCCGTATTGCTCCCGTTCATACCCACACAATATCTGGCAGTACTGTTTTTTGCTATCACTCTCACCATTATTTCATTAAAGGCACACCGAAAAATCGCTCCAGTAGCTTCATTATGGGGGCTGTCATTGGCAATATTCATGATGAGTACACTGAGTGTAGTGCTTGAGTACACTGATTATGAATTTCCCATATACATTTTGGGTGCTTCCATTTGGATTACCGCAGCCGGAGGCGGGGCTGCTGCTTATGTAAGGAGGAGAGGGGTACAAAAGCCCAGGCTGGACAGTAAATTCATTTCAGCGACCTCAAGTATTGCTCTTATTGTGGTTGGTGCCCTGTCGGCCTGTGTGGTGGCTTACTGGATCACTGCCTGGCTGCACATACCCATTACGTTGAGCCAGCTGTTCTTTCTCACATTGATAGGCGGTGTGACATGTGCACTGCTGGAATCCATCCCTTCCAGGGCAGATAAGTATCTCACATTGGTTTTTGGCACGGGCATGGTCATGTGGCTATTCGCCAGTTTCGGGTATTACGTGAACTTTTCACATCTGTCGGCTGCTTTCATCTTTTCGTTATTTTTGGCTTATCTGGCATACCGCCAGAACATAGCCGATGTGTCTGCCATGCTGGCAGCAACATTACTTGGCGTGTTGATTATTGTGTTTACCAACATGAACTGGTATTTTATACTCATCACCTTCTTCCTGCTGGGTGGAGCATTCACCAAATACCAGTATGATTACAAGGTTATGAGGGGGATTGCCCAGGGTAAAGGCGGGGTAAGAAGTTATGAGAACGTATTGAGCAATTCC
>DAOWEE010000385.1 GCA_030638625.1 Methanosarcinales archaeon | reverse complement strand
TCCAGACGTCAGGGCAGCCACCGGCACTGTGATTACCCAGGATATGAATATTTTCCTGATAACACTTAAGTCAACCGCAGCAAGACCTCCTGCCAGGCCAACACCAACCACTGCACCTACGAGTGTATGTGTAGTAGATATTGGTAATGAACTATATGAATGACCGAAAACCACGAGGGCTGTGGCGAATTCGGCTGAAAACCCCCTTGTTGGAGTCAGTTCAGTGATGCCTTTACCTATGGTTTCTATCACTTTCCACCCCCATGTGGCCAAACCCAGGATTATGCCCAAACCTCCAACAGCCAGGACCCACACCGGAATGTTACCGTATGGAATGAGATCTGCTGCTGCCAGGGCAGCCGATATGGGGCCTACCGCATTGGCAACATCATTTGAGCCGTGGGCAAAAGCTACAAAACATGCTGATAGTATCTGTAAGTACACAAACTTCTTTTCAAGCCCATAAGGGTCTGACACTTTCCCCAACAACAAAACACGAATGAGAGAGAATATAAGAAATGCAATGGCAGCTCCCAGCAAAGGAGATGTAATCCATGATATCACAATCTTTCCTAACACCAACCATTCTATCTGGTTCAGAGTAAAACTGTCCAGATAAAAGGTTGTGGCAATACCAAACCCGGTCACTGCCCCTACAATAGAATGTGTGGTCGAAACCGGCATGTGGAAAAATGTTGCAAAAGTAATCCAGAAACCTGCTGCAAGGATGGCTGCCAGGGAACCCATTATGACCAGGTTGGGGTCCACTGCCATTATCTGGTCAATGGGTACTATCCCCTTGGCTATCCGGCTGGTCACTCTGTCACCAAAAAATAGTGCACCTACCAGTTCAAGTGTTCCTGCAATGACAATAACCTGCTTAATAGATAATGCACCGCTGCCTACAGAAGTGCCCATTGAATTTGCAAGGTCGTTTGCACCAATGTTCCAGGCCATATACAGACCGGCAATTAAAACTGCCAGCATTAAAGGGTCAAATAAATCCATTTTATCACCGTGTTAATTCAGGTCGACCTTCTCACCTGTGACAATATAAACAACACTTTCACACAGGTTATTTATGTGGTCTCCCATCCGCTCCAGATAGCGTGCAACAAATGTGAGATGGGATGCATTTGTAATCTTTTTTGGGTCCTCCATCATGTAGGTAATGAGTTCCCTGCGTATCTGGTCAAAAAGTGCATCAATCTCATTGTCCTTCAATGCCGTGCTCCTTGCCAGTTCAACATCCTGGTCCTTTAGGGCATCAAGACTTCCATCCAGCATCTCCTGCAATTGGTCTGACATTCTTGGGATATCGACCAGCGGTTTGATATGTGGGGTGTGTGACGTGACCTTAGTGATCAAGGCAATCTCCACTGCTAACTTAAATATACTTTCCAGGTCAATTACCATCTTCAGGACACCTTTTAATGTCCTGAGTTGCAAAGGTGGCACTTTTAGTGTCATACCCCTGGTACACTTATCCTCAATCACATTACCCTTCTCATCAATCTCCTTTTTACTAACTATGACTTTGTCAGCCACACTGATATTCTGTTCTTTCAGAGATATGACACACTGGTCAATTGAAATTTTGACACTTTGCCCCATTTCCACCAGGTCGTCTATAATATCCTGTATAATATCATCAAGATTATTTTCGTCTTTAACTACCATACTTACACCGTTTAGATATTCTTCTGAATATATGTTTGCATTTAAAACGTCAGATTGAACAGTAATCGATCATTTTGTATATCTTCAGAACTAAATTGAATACCACGGTATCTAAATACTTCCCACATAAAATATATAGACATATATAGATTGGTTGTTTCAGTTATTAACATCTGCATTAATAATATATCAATACATATATCATCAGCATGCCTGACCTGATTATCACCAACGCCAGAATATTCCACCAGGGACGCATCATTGAAGCAGAACTGGCTGTGGAAGATGGAAAAATTGCACAGATCGCAAAGATTGTCCCTGTGAAAGATGTTGACAAGGTGATTGATGCAAATAACATGCTGGTCATGCCGGGAGTTATCGATGTGCATGTCCATTTCAGGGAGCCGGGTATGAGCAATAAAGAGGACTGGTTTACTGGTTCTTGTGCCGCTGCTGCCGGCGGTGTGACCACAGTGATAGACCATCCCAATACTATTCCTCCCACTCTGGATGACATAGCGTTCAAAGATAAACTGAAAATTGCTGCATCAAAATCTATTGTTGATTTCGGGATTAACGGGGGAGTGAACCATAACCTCGACAACCTCGATACCCTGTGGAAAGCAGGGGTTACTGCATTTGGAGAGATATTCTTAGGTGAAAGCACGGGTTCCATGACTGTGGACCGTGACCACATGACTGCTGCAATGCAGATTACTAAAGATATGGGTGCCCTGGCCTGTATCCATGCTGAGGACCAGAAAATACTGGAATCGTACGGTAAAATCACAAAGGGTGACCTGGCACCCGAATCATATTCAAAGAGTCGGCCCAACCTGTCTGAAGCGGTAGCTGTTGCCAACACAGTGGAGGATGCCATGGCTTTCGGGGCAAGGGCACACCTGTGCCACATCAGCACCCGGGAGG
>DAOWEE010000339.1 GCA_030638625.1 Methanosarcinales archaeon | reverse complement strand
CCTCGCCTGATTATTGGGGGTAATGCTGTTATGTCACCTTTGATAAACGGTGCTTCAAGTATTCCACTCCATAGCAGTAATATCACCAGGCCAGTGACAGTAAGTACTGTAAACACTATCCACCACGGAATTACATGCTGTTCAGGTTCAATGGAGAACATGACCGCTTGCATGGTTCCCCAATCATTGTCACGTTCCATGGCATGCACATATATCACATACGTACCGCGCTCCCAGTCTGTGGTATCAATGGTAAAGGTACCCTCTTCCACTTGTTCATCGAAAACGCCGTCAATCGGTCTTATGCGCGTGCCGGTTCCTGATTGTCCCACTTCACCAATGAAGTATTCCATATTGCGTATATACATATTCCATCCGGATATGGCACTGAAATTGACAACAACACGGTCACCGCTACGGGCTATCTGGGGCCTGAGTTCAATTCCGCTTATCTGTGGAGTGGCATCGAATACATTAATTACATGGAATTCAGCCCTGGATGAATGGCACTGACTGCAATCTTCCACTTCGCCGTGAGGTACGTCCGCAATACTGATAGCATCATAATCCGGCTTTGCCAGTTGCACATGGCATGATTTGCACTCTCTCGGGAACAGGTAGTCTGCCGGATGGGTTTCAGGTTCGGTACCATCTCCGTGACATGCCCAGCAAGCCTTGTCAATCTCATCAGTGAGTTTGGTCTTGTTGGTGGCATTCTCATTAAGGAGCGCATGACCTCCCAACTGTGTAGATATTGCATCCACCATGGCTATGCCGAAATTCGCGCTCACGTCATGGCACAGGACACAATCAGGCCCGCCGTCAACACCATCATTGAGGGGGGGTACATGCAGGTTTTCAGGTGCGCCGCCTACATAGAATGTATCATTTATCTGTAGCCAGCTAACATTGTAGCCGCCAATCTTCTCGTCATTGTCAATTAAATCTGCCAGATTGGACAGTATCCTGACATTGGTAAGCATTACTGCATCAGCTTCAAATCCGTGGAATGCATGTTCTACATCAGCCCTGAACAATACTACATCTTTAATTTTATGCTGGTTGACAATGAGGTCTTCTTTAAATTCTATCGTGTCACCCTCACCAAAAATATCTTCTTCCATCAGCTCGCCGTTGACTTCAAAGTTGATAAAAGCGGTATCATCATGAATTTCCACATCTTTGGCAGTGAAATTATAGCCGTTGACAATCCAGGATTTACTATGACCTTTGGAAATTACTATACTGCTCTCCTGTCTTGGCACGAGAACTTGCTGGTTGATGCCATCTTCTTCAAAGTCCAGGAGCAGCTCAGTATAATAAGTGTAGTCATCATCCTTATCGATTACAAGATACCTGTGCTTGTCACTGGTATAGTTGTCAACGTGGCAGGCATAGCATGATTCATCCACCCATTCTGAATGTATGCGTTTCAGTGTCCTGCCTTTTACAATTATCAGGTTTGTACCTTCATTGCCCCTGAATACAGCAGTGACATTGACCGATACGATTATTGATTTTATTTCATGCCCATCTATGTCAGTGAGTTCGTCGTGGAACACATAACTTTCCCCATCGTGGATGAAACTTTCATTGATTATTTCTTCATCACGGAACAACTGGACATATGCAGTTTCGCCATCTACTGAAATGTCCTTGAAGTAAAGCATGTACCTGTTGCCAAGATTCCATTTCTCACCCATGAAAAGCGTAGCCTTCCGCTCGGTTTCTGATAGTGTGGTAACATTGTCGGTTGGGTCGGGTGCATTGCCCCATTCTTCACCGTTGTCCTCATCCAGATGGCAGTAGATACAGCTGGACGAATTGATAAGGTCCTGGGTAGAACCGTAATGAGATACCAGTGCAACATCTGATTTAACGTCATTGTCATTGAATCCCATGAGGCTATTCTTGTGGCACACGTCACAGCCAACTGTGGTCTCAATATCCTCATCAATGGTCTCCACATACCTGAAATGCTCATAGACCATGGGTTCGCCAAAGACAGACTGGCTCACAGCATGACAGCTGTTATTGTTGCAGTTCTTGGGCGCATTATAATTTGAAGGATGTCCGGCAGGCTGGGCAGCATCTGTACCGTCGCCATCACCGTGACATGCCCAGCATCTCACATTGCTGGGGTTCAGGGTAGTGGTGGCAATAGCTACACGATTCAGGTCATAGTGTATATCCTTGCTGCTGTTCATGGCAGATACATCCAGCCACTTGGGTGTTGGGGCTGCACCACCAATATCATGACAGGATACACAGTCCTTACCTGCACCTCCTGTTACTGATTCGTTATGGAAATTCGCAGGTGTCTGGTTGCCTGCATGGCAGTAGTAGCAATCTGTATTGTTATTATAGACTGAATGGTTGAAGTTGATGATAGTGACACGTGGGTCCATTGGGCTGCCCCAAGTCGTATTATTGGCAATGGTATAATGACAGTAAGTACAGTTCTGCGTCTTATTTAGCACTCCAGACAGCAGGTTCTGAGTTGTACCGTAATGGGATACCCTGTCTGTTATGTTGGTATAGCTACCTACAGTCGTATTCACACTGTTGTTATGGCATGCAACACATGATGCATTGGTAGAGTTTGTAACAACATCCAAGGCTCCTGGTCTGTGCTCTGCGACCGGGGGTGCAGAGAAGAATGAGATTGTGGTGCCGTGACAGTCTTCGCATATTTTTGGAGTATACACATCTTTCTTGGGATGTATTGGTGGTTTTGTTCCAGTCCAGTGGCAGGCATAGCATGCCAGGTTGGTATCATTGGATGCATTGGCACTGTTAAGGTCGTCATGAATTCCTGCTTCAAGTGCAGATACATTTACAGGAGGTGTTTTTCCTGTTGGGTCATTGCCCTCATTGTGGCAACCTATACAATCGGTGGGGTCGCCGCCTGAGACATTATGAAGCCCCACAGTATATGCGGGGTCTGAAGAGTTGTTCGCCTGGGTATGGCACTGTATACAGCTATCAAGAGTATATCCAGGGCTGTGGGTGGGCGGTGGGGCATAGAATGGGGCTGAGTTATTATATGTAACGTGGCAACCTGTGCAGTTGACATTGCTGCCGTTGGTCCAGCCAGCCCACGAAGGTTGCTGTACTTCACCCATAGGCCACTGGGCATAGTGGAATATTCCTGCTCCGGTAGCATTGTGGCATGTGGTGCAGTTGACTACAAGTGAGTTGGATAAGTTGTCATGAGTCAATGTATTCATGTGATTCATAGGGTCTGCTTTGTATACAAATGACCCTGCTAAAGAGTGACACTCATAGCATGTACCGTTGACACCGTTGACATTATTGCGCTGGAATGTGGAATTATGAAGAGCACCTGAAGGGACGCCACCGACATTGTGGCAGAGTTCACAGGTGTATGATACATTCATGCTTGTGGTATTGGCACTGATATTAGGAGCATCAGGATAATGGGTCTGGACAAGTCCGGGCACGTTATACTTTGTCACATTGGTCTGGTTCGTATGACATTTGACGCAGGTGTTTGCCTGTGGTATCTCAAGGGAATTATTATGGAAATTACTCACTGGCAATCCTGTGGATGAGTGACAGCTTGTACAGTTGCCGGACCTGTTATGAGCTGCCACGGGAGGTGCATTACCCCACGTTGCGTTGTAGCCAGATTCAGCATGACAGACCTGGCAATCTGAAGTATTAACGAGCTTTGTTGTATTCAGGTAGTGAGCAGACCATTCTTCCATTGTATCAGTGGTGGAAATGGGGCTGAACACAGTCAGGCTATTGTTATGGCAGGATTCGCACTCTGTACTGGTTACAATCAAAGTTGTAGGTGCCGTAGTATTATTGTAGTGACTGTATACTCTTTTATCTGCCGGAACACCTGAGGTAATATTGGTTATATGGCACTGGGTACAATTGTAAGCAGGTACTGCACCTGTAGTCATGTTTGCGGTGTAATAGTGACATTCTATACAGTCAAGGTTGCTGACCACATCATTTCCGTCCGAGCGGTTGATGTTCACGTGTGAACCCATATTATTGACATCAATGTAGGAAATTGAACCGGGTGAACTGAGATTATGGCACAGGATACAATCACTCAAGTTACCTGCATAGACGTCGTGTGCCATTACTTTTACATCGGTCGGTGGTGATGATGTATTTTGGTGACATAGTCTGCATCCATCGTCCAGATAGCTACTCAGTGTATGATTGAAGTAATCGGCACTTGTACCATTCCAATTGGTACCGTTAGTAATTTCTGGAGGTAGGGGAGTCAGGTATCCTGTTACATTAATGTAAGTGGTAGAATTGTTATAGTGACAGGCTGAGCATACGATGCCACTGAAATCTACAGGTTGTGAAGCCAGCTCTGCAATGTTGCCCAGTGCCTGAGATGTGTGTTTAGTATTATTGTGACAGTAGATGCATGCAGTCAGGTTATCTGTCCAGTAGCTGTCCCAACGATTACCGCTATTATTCTCACTGTGTTTGATGCTGGTGACTAAAGGTGTGGTTGGGAATGCTGCAAGTCCTCCGTCCTGGTGACAAGTAGTACAGTTGACTGCTGTTGAATTGATTATGGAATATGAAGCTCCGTCTGTTTGCAGGTAATTTATTCCATGTATACGTCTTGAAACATTCAGGTGACATCCGATACATTCTACTGAATTGTTATGCCTGGTTTTATTGCCAGTCACCATCATTCCAGAATATGTCCGGTTCTCACCGTGACAATCCAAGCATAAATCTGAACCGTTATTTGGTTCGCTTATATTTAGGTAAGGTTTAGTAAGACTTGAGTTGTGCATCCAGCCACCGTTGTGGCATTCGGGAGTAGTACAGTTTGGAGTGGTAGTGCTGTATCCCATACTGTGGTTGCTGATACTGGTATTTAGTGATGCATTTACCATTGCAGCAGTGAAGACACTGCCGCTGTCCTGGTGGCAGTAACTACAATTGACGCCACCGCTCCATGTACGCAGGTCGGCTCTCTTCTTACCATAATGTGCGATGAGGTAACTATCATTGGTACGGTCAGCTGGGTCGGCACCGGCAGGACCGCTGTTAATCAATTTCATCTCGGTGAGGTTGTGACATATGAGACAGGAAGAAATGTTATCTGTACTGTTGCCGGCTTTGAGTTCTGCACCGCCAAAGAAGTGTTCAACTACTGCGGGAATTACACCTGCACCAGAAAGGTTGGTAGGTTTGTTGGTGCTAACGTGACATTCCTCACAGGAGTATGGTTCGACGCCATTGAAGTCGCCGAGACGGTCTGCGTGTGAGGTCGGTGTGGCAGGATAGGTAGCGTTGTTTATATGGCAGGCCCAGCAAATCTTGTTGGTGTCATTGATGCTGCCGTATGGGTTACCGATGTTACTGGAGTTCTGGATGTTCTGATGGATTGAAAGGGAATTGTTCATTACGGTGAAGTTAATCTTGGGGGCTGAACCGCCGATGTCATGACACGAGATACAGTCGGCACCGTAACTGCCAACTGCTACTCTATGAACGAATTCTTTGGTGGTGGGTGACCCTGATAACAAACTGCCGTGACAGGGCTGGCAGGTAGTGTCATTGAAGTTGCT
>DAOWEE010000341.1 GCA_030638625.1 Methanosarcinales archaeon | reverse complement strand
ACCGCAGCCGGAATGAACAGGTGCTGACCACGGTGGAGGATGTGATGCAGGATTGTGAGTATTGTGGGGCTGTGCTGAATCCGACTTGACGTATATGTATGTTCAGTAGATATTTACAAAACCATTATTACCTTTCAAATAATTCTAATAAATATGAGCACTGATATTGACAAAGAAATAATCACCCATTTAATGCAAATTGAAGGGCAGCTCACTTTAATAAATTCAAAAATAGATAATTTTCTAGGCTTTGAAGAAATTTCAGTAGATGAAATGAAAGAGCTCAATGAAATCGAAGACGATATGAAAAAAGGTAATAAAATATCTATCACTGACCTTTCATGACGATTAGATTATTCTTAAGTAAAAATGCTGCTGTTTTTCTCGAAAGTATTTCTAATGACGACAAACGCAGGATTGTTGAAAAAATAAAACTATTGGAAGTAAATCCCTATGTCTTACCTTATAAAAAAATAAGAGGTCGAGAAGGAACATACCGTATCAGGGTGGGGGACTTTAGGGTTTTATTCTCTGTTCATGAAACTGAAATCCTGATTCTAAAAATTGGACGAAGAAAAGGGATTTACAAGCAATAACTTTGCCGAAACTCTTGTCATTAATACTTTTCAAACACGTAACCTTACCCAGCTATTAGATCCAATCTTATACCGTGACCGCAGCCGGAATGAACAGGTGCTGACCACGGTGGAGGATGTGCTGCAGGATTGTGATTATTGCGGGGCTGTGCTGAATCCGACTTGAGGTTAATTGGACTTTTACTATTGTCCAATTAGCCTGCCACAAAATACATCAAATCTTTTCAAGAATGTGAATCTCACCTGACAACTCATACAGATGCGCCGTACTCTCTCCAACCAGCCCATCCTCTATCCGGTTGCGCACATCCCAGTACATCTCAGGCGCCACACTGAACCTTATCACAGCCTTACCAATCCCATATCCCATTAATGAGCGGTTGACCTTAGCGCAGTCAAAAGGCACCCTGTCCAGCACCCTGTACTTATGCTTGAAGAACGGCGAATCCAGCAGCGTATCAGACGTCAACAAGCTGCGCTTAGCATCAATCCTCACCAGCTCAACATGGCTGTCCAACACATCAGCCAACTCCCCCAGCAGTCCAGCCTTCACCACGGCAGGGTCGGGCTCAAAAGCATAGCCCAGGGGCTCGTCAGTCTCAACTACCCCGGCCGGCTCTGCCACACCCGACTTCAGCCTGTAATACATGTCTCCTTTCAGCACCACAGCCGCTCTCTCACATCCCTTCAGCGGCCCGAAGTACAGCGTCAGCCGGTTCAACTGCCCGTCCACGCTAAGGTACTCGCGCTCGCAATCAAAATCAATCCGTCCGGGCGGCATCTGCGGCGGCGCCTCGAAAGCGAAGCTGTCGGTAACATCCCTGTATGCCTCCAGCACCATCGGTATCCCCGGCCGCAGACTATCGGTCTGGCGTACATCTTCAGTTGCCGGGCGGGCCGGGTCACTGAAAATAATGTCGGCATCAGCAATTTGCTCCACCACTTGCGGCGACAGGGCATCACCTTCAATAAAGGTAATATTGTCAACCCCATACACTCCTGCATTGCGGCGGGCACACTCCAGTCTTTCACCGTCAATGTCCACTCCATAGACTTTGTCGCATTCCTCTGCAAAGCAAACGGTCTGCCCTCCTATACCGCAACTGATGTCTGCCAGCACGCCGGTCTTTAGCCGCCCGGCCCGGTAGCTTGCCACCACTTCGGGCGTGGCAAACCGCACTCCTTCGCCGCAGGTAAATACCGGTTTACTGAATTTGGGGGTTCTTATTCGTTTCATTGGTTAATTTCCTTTCCCATCATTGAATCCCTTGACGCTTTGTATCTCTTCGGGGATCAGGTCGTAGAGTTTGTAGACGAGCGGGTTAATTTTTTCTTCGTGGCAAGCCTTTTTTTGGTTTCAGGCTCATCGAGATAATTTTCTTGGGTGACTACTTTTTCACCGCTCCTCAGTTCCAGTTCTTTTCTTGCCACTCCTGCCACAGTCCCACCTTCTTTTGCAGCATTTTTATTCTCATCAAAGCCGAGTGCATCTTTGTTTCGGGCTATTTTTGTAGTAGAAGCCTCACCAAGCATGTTGAATATCAATTCCAGATCGTTCATATGGTCCCTGAGGTTTTGCTGCTTTAGTCCTTTTAGTTTTTTGTATTCACCTGGCGTTAAACCAAATGAGGCTTTAGAGATTTCAGCAGTTAAGATAGAATATTCTCTGTTTGTTTCAATCCCTCTTTTATTCCACTCGTCGGTAAGTTCATCCCTTATCGCGATTCCTCTTACCCTTTTTTCAATCCAGTCATCTGAATAGCCCTTCTGCTTATAGATTTCTTTCATCCGCTTTTGTGCCAATTCGGGATCTTCTATTTCCTGCACCCGCTCATACCCGACTTTAGCAAGCCATCTTTTGAATGGTTCAGCTTTTTTTGAGGGGATGGATTGAATAATCCTGAATGCCCCTTCTGTATTGACACAGTTCATTTT
>DAOWEE010000335.1 GCA_030638625.1 Methanosarcinales archaeon | reverse complement strand
GTTTATTCATATTTCTTATGATTTCGTACAACGTTTACGAGAAGATATAATAGCAAAACCACAACTCCAAATATTGAAAGCATGAAAGCTCCTATCTTTTTTTCAGATTCCCTGAGAGGTACACTTACTTTAAGGTTGTCGGATAATGTAACTTCGTCCTGTTCGTCATAATACTTTATTTCACTGTCAATGCCGTAGTTTTTAATTACGGCACTGGAACCTGCAACAATGTTGAAACTTGCAGTCTGGCTTTCGCCGGGAGCCATGCTACCCAGCCGCACTACCGACTGCTCGATACTGAGCGGGCGCATAACAACCATCCTGACCGTGGCATCCCCGGCTGTGACCTCGCCTGTGTTCTTGTATGTGACATCAATGGTCTGTTTCTCACCGACCACAAGGTTGCCTGAAACATCAGTCACTTCGAACCGTGGGGATGCTTTTACATAAATGGGAATGAGCAGGGTCTTGTTGGCACTGGCGTAATGGGTAATGTGGTCCGTGCCAGTAAGGCCGAGGCGCACCACATTGTTTGTGGTCATACGTACCTGGCTCTGGTACTGGTATGACACGGGAAGCTGCAGGAGATAAACACCTGCAGGTGCCTTATTTGATATAGTGATGGTAAATGTTAGCGGATGTTCGGGAATTTCCCCAGGAAAAAGTGATTCCATTGACTGGATACTGTTATCCGGTTCTACCTCTATGAATGGTGTGCCAGAGATCAGTTCTGCATCAATTCCTACCGCTGTAGTTCGGCGCGTTTCATATTCGAGTTCTTTCAGGGAAAGAAAATGGTCACCTTTGTCAGTTCCCACGCTGGTGTCGTATTTGAAGCCGTAGATGGCACCTTTGTTTACAAGGTTTACATTCAGTTGCACGGTTTCACCCCGTTCAAATTCAGGGTCGCCCAGTAATGAAGCATATATGTCAGGGGTGCCGAAGCTATCATAATAGTTGGTGGAAAAGATGTAATTGGGGAGCAGCAGGTCATTAATATCTCTACTTTCTTTATCATCTGTATCTGCAACAGCCGGTAACATGATGCCAGTTAACACAGAGAACACAAGTATTGCCGTAATTACTGAAAATGATAATGTTCTCTTTATACCCGCACGATTACCTATTCCACTCATTGAGCATCAACATCCCGTGATTTGAATATAAATCTATCCTTCTTCCTTGCACTAACAGCGTGGAGTGCCTTTCTCTTCTCCCGCCATTCATCCAGTTTCACAAGGACGGCAGGGAACACTATAAATGTTGCAAGCAGTGCCAGTGCCACGTCCAGCACTGTCACAAGACCAAAGTTGCTGTTCATGGAAAATGGCGATGCTATAAGTGCAGAAAAACCAAAGAGGGTGGTCAGGCCGGATGCGACTATGGCTTTTCCAATCTTGGAACTTGCAGCCTCCATAGCCTCAACCGGGCTTATGCCCTTATCCCGTTCTTCATAGTACCTCTCCATCATTAGTACGGCATATTCCGAACCTACTCCCAGTATCAGCGCACCCAGGGTGGCGGTCATTGGTGTATAATCTATACCTGTGAAATACATGATACCGCCTGCCCATCCAATTACCATGAACATGGTTATAACAGGGGTGAGGGCTTTGACCCAGTCCCGGTATATCACAAGTAAGCCTAAAAACACCAGAATAAGCCCTGTAAGGGTCATTGCTACACGGCCTGAAGTGAGTGACCATATCACTGTGGTAAACACTACGGAATTCC
Source organism: Methanosarcinales archaeon (assembly GCA_030638625.1). GTDB lineage: Archaea > Halobacteriota > Methanosarcinia > Methanosarcinales > Methanocomedenaceae > Methanocomedens_B. The sequence goes on along the minus strand of DAOWEE010000335.1, from coordinate 859 downwards.
CGGTTATTGTGACTTCCACTCCCGGCGGCGGGGACATCCATGCGATATCGTCCTGTACTATACCTGTTAATTCCCTTACACCTTTCAGGCCTATATCATTGACGGCATTTCCTATGCCAAGGTCCAGCAGCAGCATATTTTTGCCGTGAACGTACCTGTCCTTTCGCATTGCCGGTATTTGCTGGTACAATCGTTCGATATCGGCGCTGTTATCAGGTATGCTGCCTCCGTTCATTGATTTAATGATGGGTACAATGCTTGATGCATCGTATATGTTTGCCCTTCTCTCAACTTCATGCTCGCTAAATTCATCCATCCACCTGAGCACTTCAGGGTCTGCCGAATCATCCACCTTTATTATAACATTCAGGGCATCGGTTCCACCTATGATATCGCCCAGATGGGTCAGGTCAATTAGTGCGGGCATGTCCTGTGGCACAAAGGTTTTCACATCGGTCTGGATTGGGACCATTGAGTCAGCATAAAGGCCGGAAACACACAACAATCCTGCAATTCCGAGTACAAAGATGGGGTGATTTACTGAAAGTTTTGTGCTCTTTTTCAGGAACAGTTCGATTTTGCTGTCCTTTTGGTCAGGGCTTGCAATTTGTGATGTTTTTGTTATTTTAAGGGATTTAGTTTTGTCATTATTGTGGCCATTTAGACCATTCTTGCCATTGTTACAGTTTTTCTTTTTTATAAGCCTGTCAAGACCATATATTACAGTCACACCCACAAAAAGTGAAGACAAAAAGCACATGGTTATGCCAATTAATAGCAGTTTCCCAAAATCCTGTATCATGGGAACGGATGACGTAAAAAGTGAAAAGAAGCCAAGTCCGGTAATTGTCAGTGCGAT
>DAOWEE010000006.1 GCA_030638625.1 Methanosarcinales archaeon | reverse complement strand
TGCTGAATTGGAACCGGAACAAAGGCAGGGACAGGGACCAGAAGAGAAACAGGGGATAGAACAAGGGCAGAAGATGGAGCCGGAGAAGAAGTATGGTACCATTACAGGTATATCCCACAGTTCCAACCTGCCCGAGCATGTATCCAGACGGCAGGCTGAGTCGGCATTGGCTGCGCTGGAGGCGGCGGGCTATGGTGCTTCAATTGAAACGGAAAACTCCAGGTGCCCGTCAACGGGCAGCGGGATTACATTATGGAGCGGATACATGGGCGGAAGTGCCCTGGGTAAAAGAGGGTTGCCTGCCGAAAAAGTGGGCCAGGCTGCTGCCAGGGAGATTATTGCTGAACTTGGCTCGGGTGCAGCGGTGGACGTTCACCTGGCCGACCAGTTGATATCATATATGGGGCTGGCAGGGAGCGGGAGCTTCACGGTGCGTGAAGTGACTGAGCATACCAGAACCAACATCTGGGTAGTAGAGCAGTTTCTGGACGTTGAATTTAATATAATAGAAAAAAGTGGTCTGTTCAGGGTATCAGTCTGAGTGCACCTTAATGACTTCCAGATACTCGGGCGGGATTTCCTCAGAGAGCACGATAAGGTCGTTAGCCTTCATCATCACTATCTCGTCATCCATGGCAGCATAGGCATCTACCTTAAAGATCACCGGGTCTTCGGTATGCACACTGGCAGCCTCTACAGCTTTATCATACGTTGTGCTCATGTGGACATACCTCTGGCGCATGGGCTTGATACCCATTTCCTTGATCATATCAGCCTCTTCCTGACTCACACCGTAAAACAGTTCTTCCAGGTCGTTCTCAGGAAAATCCATTTCCACATCTATGGAATGCCCATAACGAGCCCGAATTTTATTGCCAACTATCTGGTACCTTTCCTTAACGTCAGATTCAACCATGCCTCTCAGTCGATTTTCAGATGCCCATGGGTATCTGCTCATCATAACATCCACCATCACATCAAGGTCCACCCAGCCGTGCTGGTCCATACCCAGTCCCAGGTCACCAGGAAAATGCCGCAGTGCACCGGAAATGAAACGTCCCATCCGTTCGGTACGTTCAGAGTCAAGCACATATCTGCCTTCATCCCCGCAGTGGCAAACATCGCCTCTGAAAAAGCCGTGTTTCGGACACTTTCGTATCATGGTATTTCCATTATTAATGACACTTCTTATAAACCTTATTAATTCATTAAATCAAATCTATCAATATTATTAAATCAAGAAAGTACGTATACTTGTAAACAGGTGGTATAGATTGGGGTATGACATAGAACTCAATTTTTTGGAGGGGTCAGATGAACTGGGACCTGAACTGGTAATTTATATCTTTGATGTAAAGACCGGCCTCATGGCCATACTTGTAGTTGATAATACTGCCGCAGGCCCTGCCATGGGCGGCATCAGGATGTCACCTGAGGTCACAACATCAGAAGTTGCCAGGCTCGCCCGGGCAATGACATTGAAGAACGCAATGGCACGACTTCCTCACGGCGGTGGGAAATCTGGTATTATCGCTGACCCGGCAATGGCCAACAAGGAAGCACTCATCCGGGCTTTTGCAAGGAAGATACGGCATATCATTGAATATATACCCGGGCCTGATATGGGTATTTGCGAGACTGAGATGGCTTATATCAAGGATGAGATTGGCAGGGCTGTGGGACTGCCAGGGGTAGTGGGCGGCATTCCTCTTGATGAAATTGGCAGCACAGGTTTTGGCGTGGCCATAAGTGCTGAAGTGGCAGCAGAATTTGCAGACCTTGACCTGAAGGGCGCCCGGCTCACAGTGGAAGGTTTTGGGGCAGTGGGCAAACATACTGCCAGATTCCTGGGAAAGAAGGGTGTGGTCTTGATTGCGGCCAGCGATTCCAAAGGCACAATATATAATCCCGGCGGCCTGGATGTGGAAGAACTTATCAGTGTAAAAAAAGCCACAGGCTCGGTGCTTAATTACAATGGCGGCGAAAAATTGCTTACTACTGACCTTTTCAATATTAGCACAGATATTTTGGTGCCAGCCGCACGGCCGGATGTTATCACAGAGGGTAATGCCGATGTGCTGGATGTCAAATTGATAATTGAGGGTGCAAATATTCCTGCAACACTGGAAGCTGAAAATCAGCTATATGAGAGGGGAGTGGTGTGTGTTCCCGACATTGTGGCTAATGCGGGCGGCGTTATAACGGCTTCTGTTGAATATAACGGTGGGATAAAGAAGCAGGCATTTGAGCGAATCGAAACGACCATAAGAAGCAATACCAGGAAAGTGCTTGAGGTGTCCCGAAAAGAGGGTATTACCCCTCGTAAGGCCGCAGAATCCATTGCCCGACATCGGGTAAGTAAGGCTATGACCTACAGGAAGTAGATTGTTTTGACATTAAAATCCATATTTGAACCAGATTCCATTGCTTTGGTAGGTGCATCTGCCAGTCCGGGTAAATGGGGGAATGCCATATTGAAGAACCTGCTTGATGGCGGATTTGAAGGCGAAGTGTACCCGGTTAACCCCCGGGAAAATGAAATCCTGGGCTGCGCATGCTATCCTTCCGTGCTGGACATACCTGGACCGGTTGACCTGGCAGTGATATCTGTACCCAGTTCCCTGGTCTTTGCTGTAACTGAGGAGTGTGGAAAGAAGGGGATAAAAGGAATAATAATGATAACTGCTGGTTTCAGCGAGACCGGAGATGAGGGACGGCAACTGGAAGGACGATTGATTGAAATCGTTGAAAGATACGGCATGCGGCTCATGGGCCCCAATACCCTGGGTGT
>DAOWEE010000152.1 GCA_030638625.1 Methanosarcinales archaeon | reverse complement strand
TCCATTATCAGATGGCTTAACAAGGTCTATGTTGCATTGTGAACAATAAGCCTTGATGACGCCCAGGTCCTTGCCTGCTGTGGAAAGTCTCATGCTCCTCATGTCAATGATTTTTGCCTTAATGATATCGAAAGGGCTCAATTCATCAGTGATATTTTTAACATATCCGTCCTTCACATTGGATATATGAACTGCAGCCTGCTGAAGGTTTACAATTTCGCGTTCGCCTTTACCTTCTATCATTGCAATTTCCACAAGTGCAACTGAACTTCTCAAATCGTTCACACGCCCGATGACAACATCTCCCATTTCGAGTTCAGGCGGTACACTGGTCTTTGGAACTACCGAAATGACACGTGACTTTTTGTTAATGTTTGACACACCGGTGGCCGTGGAATATATATTCCCGCCATGTTTGAAAGTATTTTCACCTGATATGAACTCTTCATTTGTACCTATCATATCTCCTGGCAATACCAAATCACCTGTTTCCGTTACTTCCTGGGATACAGGGGTTTTTGGTTTAACTGTATCTGTCGCCTTTTTGTCATGGGTTTCAACGACCTTTTCGTCAGTATTTTTGACCTCATCCAGTGAGACTTGCGGTTCTTCTGTTGAACCATCTTCCGCCAGTTTTCTTCTGGTCACGGTTTTCTTCCTTTTGATTCTAATAATAATCCCTCTATATGATTTTGATTTCAATTACCTGACAAACCCGGTCACTCCAGTGAACGAAAATGGTAATTGTGTTATCACCTGCTGTTTTCTATACGGTATATCTCTACATCGACAACTTCAATATCCTTTTTGTGGAAATTAAAAGTACGTCTTATTGGAAATTCTGCGTGATATCGCTCTATTATGACGGCGGGACTAATGAACCTTTTGATGAATTCGTAACTACCAGAATTATGGATTGAATATACCATATCGGCTACCTCCAATGCTTTGGTCAGGAAGGGACGGTCACTGCCTTTAACCTGTGCACCAAAAGGCGGATTCATCACCACTGTATTGGCCCGACCGTTTACATCTTCAATGGGCGTAGATATAAACTCTACATCAACATTCAGTTGCTGTGCATTCTGCTGTGCGGTTTTAATAGCACTTTCATCCATATCGAACCCAATAACATCAGTCGCACCCAGCAGTGCAGCCCCGATGGCAAGTATGCCTGTACCGCACCCAAGGTCATAGACCACGTCCTGCAGGTCACCTTTCATAAAAGCAAGATACAGCAGTTCAGCAGCAATTGTTGCAGGAGTCGCATATTGTTCAAGTGAAGCGGAGGGTGCTGAAAAGCCTTCCACCTGTTCCAGTATGATCTCCAGTTGTTTCTTTTTCATAGAATGTATGTCAGGCAAGATTTATGTGAACATTCCCTCGTCAGAGTTCTTGAACAGGCTTGATGCCGCTGTTCTTTTTAATGCTTCTTCAAAATGCTTGTTCCCTACCAGACTGTCTTCCAGGATTGCAGCATGAAGTGCGGATTTTAATATTTTCTCAACCAGGTCCCGTCCTGAGAACTTTTCAGTCTTCTCGGCCAGCGTCTTTAAATTGACATCCTCTTCCAGTTCCACAGGGAACGTGGCAATGTTGGATTCTAATATTGCCAGCCGCTCTTTTGAATCAGGTAGGATAAAATCGATCTCTTCTTCAAACCTGCTGCGAACGGCAGGGTCCAGCGACTCTATCCTGTTAGTGGCAGCAATAGTGCATACTCCTTCCCTGGCCTCAATGCCGTCCATTTCGGTCAGTAGTGAATTGACTATCTCAACCACGTCACCCCTGAGTTCCTGGAAACGCCTGTCCAGTGCAATGGCGTCCAGTTCATCAATGAAAATGATGCAAGGTTGCAGTTCTTCTGCCCGGTCGTATAATTGATGAAGCTGCCTGGCTCCGTCCCCTACGAACTCACCTATCAACTGGGTGGCCTTAATGGGCAGTATTGGTACGTCTGTAGCACTGGCCAGGGCCTTTGCCAGCATGGTCTTACCTGTACCAGATGGGCCATAGAACAATACGTTCCTTGGAGCCCATTTGCCGAACTGTTCCGGGTCATCCAGGAATTTCATGATGAGTTTACATTTATGTTTTGCACCATCCTGTCCAATCACATCGTCGAAAGTGACATTATTGGATGGCTCGGGCAAAACCTCTTCGTTGTTTACATCTTCAATTAAGAATACTGTGGATTGGCCGATAACACTACCTTCAGGCATGACATTTACGACCTTGAATGCAAAATCAGGAAACATCCTGCGGTCAAAGAGATATTCGCCGGACTGGACCACTACTCCGTTCCATTGTTCCCGGGCGTAGAACTCGAAAACATTATTCTCAAATACCTCCGGATACTCATGGAGCGAACTTCTAAGTGGGTATCCTGCTGGTTTTAATGATACAAGAAGGGCTCCACTTTCAACCCGTTCTTTTTGTGTTTTAACACTGTTCTTTTTACTGACACGTTGTACTGAACGCAATATTTTATTCCTCGGCTTTCACATTGACGGGTGGGGTATTAATGTTATCCCCGTGTCATTTTGTAAGCTGTTTCAGGACTATGAAAAAGATGTATGCCAGTGCGATGATGATAACAATCTCAACGACTGGTTCGATAAATATCATTATGAACGGTTTTATGATAATGGCCAGGACTATTGAGAGTAATGCCAATAATATGTCACGATTACGAGATTTCATGGAATTATGATAGTGTGTTATGAGCATATATATTTAATCAAAACAAAAAAAGAAAACGTGGGGCTGGTGAGATTTGAACTCACGATCGACGGGTCTCTCCGAACCCTTGAAGAATTCAAGGAGAACACCAAATCAGTGCTCCAACGGCTCTTCACTGACCTGCCCCGTCGGGCAAGTCTCAGTAGACCCGTTGCTCATCATTTTATCCGCTGGAGCCCGTCGCCATTCCTGACTAGGCCACAGCCCCGTTACTGATATTATAGTAACTCGCTTCATAATGTCGACAGGATATTAAAACTTAACGATTACAAAATATATACAACCCTCAAAAAAAGTAAGTCCACGTATGTAGCCCGCAGGGCTTCATACGTGTGCGGCCCGCTACTGGCCAGAGTAGGTGTGGCTCGATATTGGCCAGAGTAGGTGTTGGCTCGATATTGGCCTGGGTAGGGTATGAGTAGTTTTATTCCATTACAGGCTCGGCAAAGACCACAGTACCTGAAATACGCTTGACCTTAGCCTTGACAATATCCTGTTTGGTTGCACCAGTAACATAGACAATATACTTGTCCACCTTAGCAATACCGTCGCCCTTGGAACCCACGCTCTCGATTTTGAACTCGTAGACCTCGCCTTCTTCCAGCGCATCCCTCTTCTTCTCCATCGTAGCTTTTCTCTTCCTCACAGGACGATGAGCACCACAGGCATCACACTTTAGCATCAGGACACGGTCAGCCTTAACCAGTTTTGTATCAGGGCGCCCACATTCTGAACATTTCACATATTCATCCACATAGGATTCAATCTGCTCGGCAATG
>DAOWEE010000086.1 GCA_030638625.1 Methanosarcinales archaeon | reverse complement strand
TCATTCCTTGAATCCACCAGCAGTACACGGCCCACCGCGGCGGACGGGATATATACATAGGCAGTATCATCAAGACTGAGCGCACCGCCGTTAGAAATTGATACTTCAGTAACTCCTTCCCCCAGGTCAGGTACAATATATGCACGGGTACTGTGCGCCGGAATGGAAAGTGAACCCCCTCTTTTTTCACTCCCGGTGCGTATGTCAAGTGCAACAGTCTTTTTCTTGTCATCGAAGTTCTTTATAGCAAGGTTCAATTTGTAAGTCCCGTCCTCCATATCCAGCCAGCCATTTACAATCCCAATATTGCCGCTGGCTTCACCCACCTGTATGAACTCCACACGCACACCATCCTGTTCTGCCAGTCCTTTTGCCACCAGCGGGTCATCCCCGGTCCAGCTGGCAAAGTCAGATAATACGACAACAGTCCCTCCTGGTCCGGCCAATCGCTGGGCATAGGTAATGGCAGCGGCCAGGTCAGAAGTTACTGCCCGCTGTGGTGTCAGGTCTATGGTCTTAGCGGCACTGGTACGGTCGGCTTCTTTCAATGCCATCACAGGCACGTTTTGGGCCCAAACCACGCTATTGACAGTAGACAACTGGAGCACAGCCAGTTCTTTGGCAGTATCCAGCCTGCCCCCTGCCTGCATGCTGGCAGAGTTGTCGATAACTATCACCGTGTGCTGGCCAGAAACCCTTTCTTCCAAGATATAAGGGGCTGCAATGGCAGTGCTAAGCAGAATTAGTATCAGTAACTGGATAAGGAACATGGGGTCACGGATGATTTTTTGCAACAACCGTGACAGTTTGTTGCGCTGCTGCTGGCGCTTCAAAAAGAAGAGCAGGGATGGTACATTAACATCCATTGTCCTGGGGCGCAGCAGGTAGAGTATGATGAGCGGAATGATACTTACCAGGGCCAGCAGTCCTAACGGGTTGGATAGTAGAATGTCAAATATAGCCAATCACTTCATCTCCCGTGAATGGTCCTGTATATTGCCTCGAAAATGGGCAAATCGGTCCTGAATGAATAAAAATCAGCATTCATCCGGTTGCATTCAGTCTTTATGGATTCGATGTGCGAGTCTACTTCAAGTCCGTAGTCTGAGACATATCTTGAATTGATGTCAGTGAACATTTTATCTGAGGTCTCTATATCCTGCAGTTTCGCTGCGCCCAGTTCAGGCAGCATTAACTCTGCCGGGTCAAGTACTTGAATAACAATGAGGTCATGGTGGCCCAGACGGTATAGTGCCTGGCTTATCTCATCCAGCGGCATAAGGAGGTCAGAAATAATTATCACTCTTGACTTTGAGAGTATTGTCTTGCTGTACTGCTCTACTATCCTGCCAAAATCCGTAGTGCCATGTGGCTGTATGGCATTAAGCAGGTCAATGTTAAGCATTAGATTGCCCTTTCCCCGGTCTGGTTTTGATATATCGATACTGTCACCGAATGTGGATATAGCGAACTTTTCATTCTCCCGCATGACGAGGTAAGCGAAACCCACAGCCAGCATACCGGCATAGTCGAATTTATTAAGTCCTTCATCAGGATAGTCCATACTTCCGCTCACGTCCACCAGGATATGGGTGATAAGGTCTTTGTATTCCTCGAATTGCCTGATATACAGTTTTTCGGTACGCGCATACACCTTCCAGTCAATTGTCCTGAAATCGTCTCCCTTTTCATATTCACGGAAACCATAGGCATCGGTACCTCTACCAACTTTTGTGGAACGGCGGGCTCCTGTGTATTGGCCAGATATCCTCTTACGTGCTGCAAAAGTGAATCTGTCAAGTTCACGGAGGAATTCAGTGGAAATCATGTTGAGATGGGGAGAATTTAACCTCTGTTTATGAGAGATGCTTGGCGTGTTTGAGTATCTTGTCTATTACATGGTCGTGGGTAACCCCTTTGCGCTGGGACTCGAAATTCAGCATTATCCGGTGCCGCAGTACAGGGTATGCCATTTCATTTACATCCTCTTCGCTGACAAAGTTGTTCCCATTGAGCAGTGCCCTTGCTTTAGCCGCAAGGATGAGCCCGATGCTGGCTCTGGGGGATGCCCCGTATTCAATAAACTCTTTATCATCCCGTGTGCGTTCCACAATTTTGATAACCCTGCTTTTCAGTTCATCTGAAATAGGCACATCACGCACAAGACCCTGTAGCTTCAGGAGTGTGTCCTGTGTCATGACCTCGTGTATGCTGAGTTTCAAATTGCCAGTGTACCTGTCCACTATTTGCTTTTCCTCTTCATAGGAGGGGTAGTCAAGATTAATCTTTAGCAGGAACCTGTCAAGCTGGGCTTCAGGCAAGGGGAAGGTACCTTCCATCTCAATAGGGTTCTGGGTGGCCAGTACCATAAACGGTCTCTCAAGTGCATAGGTATTGTTACCTACTGTGACCTGCTTTTCCTGCATGGCTTCCAGCAGTGCGCTCTGGGTTTTTGGAGACGCCCTGTTTATCTCATCTGCCAGTACAATATTCGCAAACACCGGCCCTGGTTCGAACCTGAACTCTTTGCCTCGGCCTGTTTCTTCTATCACATATGTGCCGATAATGTCAGAGGGCATCAGGTCGGGTGTGCATTGTATCCTGTTGAACTTGAGACCAAGTATCTGGGAGAGGGTATTTACGGTGAGTGTCTTGCCCAGTCCCGGATTGCTCTCTATAAGGGCATGGCTGTCGCACAGGATAGCTATCAATATCTGGGTTACGGCATCCTTCTGCCCTACCACTACTTTTCCAATTTCGTCAAAGATGGCCCTGAACGTATCGCCGGAGCTACGGTAAGCATCTGAAAGGTTTTGGCTGTCTTTTCTCATTATAATTCCTCACCATGTTGTATTTGTTTTTCAACTGCTGTAATTGCTTAAAAGTTTGCTGTGAAGTACAGCATATTCCTTTATCAGGTCTCTATCTTGTGATGACATCTGCTGTACGGCCCTGTAACTCTCATCTGCTGCAGTGGACGCTACTACATCCACAGGATATGTCTGGGACGGCACGAACTGGAGTTCTTCTTCCTCACCTGCATGGCGTATTGTTACTGCCGTACCCAGTCCTGGGATTATGACCAGTTCTACATTTTCACCTTCAATGCTTGCCACTGATGTTTCTCCGTACAATTCCTCGTCCAGCCCCCCATTCTGCGACTTTTCAGTGTCTGTTATGCTCTCAGGTATTTCTGTACCGAATTCTTCTACTATACGGGTGATATCCTCAGGAGTTATGCCAGTATGGGTGTCAGTGGCAGTAAGTCCCATCAGGGCTGCCACCAGCACAATTGATACCAACAGTCTGCCGGCCAGATACCTGCGGTCCAGGAATGAGCCAACGTTCACTTCCCTGAGCTTGCTTGTAACCTGTGCAACAAGGTCCAAAGCCACCACATTATCTTTATCCCTGCAGTCCCATGCAGTCCGAAGCCTTTCCCTCAACCAGTCATACCTGGACTCGATCATCTCAATGGTGTCTATTCTGTTCTTTGTCAGGTAGAATATAATTACCACCAGAGCCGAGAAGAGGGGTGAAGCGACCATCACGATGATGCGGTCAAGGGATACGGTATTTACGACATAGTATTCCATGTAACCTGAGAAGAAGGTTATTACGTTCAGGTAATATGAAATAACATAAAATAACAGAGAGAGCAGGATAAAATCTGCCAGTTTATAGTATAGCCTGTGTCTGTGAAAGGTTCTGGAAATATTTTCAATATCGTCGTACATGTTGCCCACAAATGTTACTGATGTTGTATATTATGTGCTATATCTGTAAATAACATCTTAAAGGTTTATCTGTAAGTGCGGATAGACTTGCAGTAAACTCTACTTTGTTTTGGTACATATTGTATAACTTTATGTACTCAAGTAACTGCGACCGAAAGGAGCAGTTTCTTGTGGATTTAATTTGAATATAATATGTATGTACTTCAACAGCCAATGTTTAGATGAAATAATCACAATTCAATTTTATGAGTAAAATATTTAAGTGATTGGAATATAATTACAACCTCATATCAATTTACTTAATTAATTTGTTTTATTTAATTAAAACCTGATATATTTAGTAGAGGAATGTTACATGAAGATTAGAGTAGTAAGTTCAAAAGACGAAATAAGTTCACTTGGTAGCTCAGAAGAAATAGTGCATCTGGCATTCAGACCATCCAATAAGGATATCTTTGTATTAGTACAGACCTGTTCCAATCTGAAGGCTATACACATCCCAAGTTCATACAAAAAGACCATTTCCAAGTCTACCCAGATGTTCCTGTATATGCAGAACATCGGACTTCTTGAAGGTGATGTATGGGGCCATAGGAAGGATATCAATGAATATT
>DAOWEE010000182.1 GCA_030638625.1 Methanosarcinales archaeon | reverse complement strand
GTACTGTATATCATGCGGAGTCAAACTCATAGAAGAAGGATACGTGCGATTCCCCTGCCCCTCATGCGGTAGAGAAATTGGCAGGTGCGTAATGTGCCGGCACCAGACTAACCCATACACTTGTCCAAAGTGCGAATTCCAGGGACCCTGAGGTGGAATCATGGGTGATGTAGCAGCCAAGATCAAGATTATGCCTGCGGGCGTGGAGACCGACCTCGAAGCATTGAAGGGAAGACTGGAAGCGGTCGTACCGGAAGGAGCCAAGCTCCGCACTTTTTCGGAAGAGCCCATAGCTTTTGGCCTTAAAGCCGTTATCGCCCTGGTGCTTGTGGGAGATATTGAAGGCGGTACCGAGCAGGTGGAAGAGGCTTTTTCGGCAGTGGATGAGGTAGAGAGTGTTTCAGTTGTAGAACTGGGACGTCTTTAAGCTCGTTCAATGGTTAAAAAAATTATTTACATATATTAGGGGCTCCCATGCCCCGCAGTTCTTTTTTGGGCTCGTAGATCAGGGGTAGATCGTCACGTTCGCAACGTGAAGGCCGCGGGTTCGAATCCCGCCGGGTCCACTTTAATTTTAATGCATAAAGTATAACTTTGTATTGTCCGGCTCTTGTAACAGCATCATGTACCAAAGTATTTATCAGGTTTATTACCAATAAGAAATTGGTTAGTTATGTCAGAAAAATTCTTTACCACAGTACTGCACATGCTCAGGGACCGTCAGCTATCTATCAGTGGTGTCTCACGCGAACTCAAGACCAGTGGATATGACCAGCACAGGCTCATCATCACAGGATACCTGAGGGCACTGTTCGACACAGGTTTCCTTGAAGAATTTGAAATCCCGCCTTCAAAGGTATATACCTACAATCACAGGAGGCAGGAGAAAGATATTTACCTGATGCTGGAGGACCGCCTGAAGGAAGTGGATTCGGAATACAGGTTCCCTGTGGCTGTTCATATACTGTCAAGCCTGTTTAACCGTCCATGTTTCAGGTATGAATTGAACCTGTTGGAAATAACCCCTAAGGCCAGTCCTTATGTCAGGGAATCCAATGATGAGCGGCTCAGGGAATACAGGGAGGATATTACCAGGTTCGATATACCTGCCAGTGATAAGGCTTATGAGATGAACGGTGCTGATGTGAATATTGTTTCAAAGAGTGGTGAGGTCATTTTTGGTATTTTGAAAGATAAGGTGAACCTGACAGGATTGAGGTCAAGGTACCATGCCACACGGATATCTGATTATTGAATTCAGCAATGCCTGTAAGGAGTAATTTCAAATGGCAGTAATCTCACTGCTCTCTGATTTTGGGCACTTATACCCTGCCCAGATGAAAGCTGTTATTTTATGCATAAACCCTTCAGCCATACTTGTAGATATCTCACATGAAATACCGGCCCAGGATATCAAGGCAGGGGCATTTGGCCTGATGGTCTCGGCACCATATTTCCCTGAAGGTACAGTGCATCTTGCCGTGGTGGACCCGGGTGTGGGCACATCCCGCCGCCACATTGTGGTAGAGTCGGGCGCGCATTTGTTCGTTGGGCCGGACAATGGTCTGCTGATACCGGCAGCTAGCAGGCTGTCACAGGATTTTGTGGTACGCGAGATTACTAATCCTGACCTTTTACTGAACCTATCATCTACCTTCCACGGCCGGGATATATTCGCTCCAGTTGCAGCCAGGCTGTCCTCAGGAATGGCAGTGATAGAGGTGGGTGATGAGATTGAAGACTTTGTGGAATTGGATTTTGGAGTGCCACAGGTTATTGACGGGAAGGTGCGGGGGCATGTAGTCTTTGTAGACAGTTTTGGTAATGCTATCACCAATATACCAGGGAAGGTTATACTTGAGCGGTTCAAATGCGGCGATGTGTTGGATATTTGTGGCATCAGCATGCCTTTAGTACATACTTATGCCAGTGTGAAAAAGGGTGCACCACTTGCGGTGGTGGGCAGTCACGGTTTTCTGGAGTTGTCAGTAAATTCGGGTAGTGCTGTTGAATTGCTTAAACTGAAGGCGGAAAAAAGTATTGACATAAACCTGGTGTGTTATTAATTGTTTGTGAAAAAAATGTGAAACTGTAAAATGCTGCTTAAGGTATTATTAAGTGTGAATAGTACATTTTAAGCATTTATACTAAATATGCAGTTGATTTTTAGATACTATTGTAAAATAGGTTTATAAATATAGGTAATTATTAAAACAAGCCTGTTAATGCACTATAAGCGGTAAAATCAAAATGTTAACATTTATGGTAGTTGGTGGAGTAAATACCTTTAAAAATAGCCTTGAGATGGATTGAATAATGCTTCGAAAAAACATATCAATAAGTAATACTCATCTTAGGATAATAGATCCTATTTTGAAAAAACATAATGGTAATCTATCAGCCACTGTACGTGAGATTATCGATTTCACAGGTTTTGTTGTTAAAAAGTTCGGGAGTATTGAGAAAGCAAAAGAGGAACTGTCAAAAGAGAATCATTCTAACGATTACTATGTTGACAGCATATATGGGATTACCATACCCCTTTCCATGTTCAGGTGGCTCTTAAAATCAAGGGACAATTCAAATCTTCCCATAATAGAGGAAGTGACACAACTTTTCATGCCTGAACCGGGAGCATCCACTGACCTTGAGAGTGTGGTAAAAGATATAAATGAAAAAAATTCTATGCTCAAATGGCCGTTATTTATTAAAACTCATATAGAAGGGGATACTTATATAATTTTAATAAGCGGTTCTGATACCCAGATTAACAAATTCGGAGCAATGTTATTATCAATGTATGTTGCTAATCTGGATAAGCCATTAAAATTAACAAATGTCCTAAAACTACCATCTTCCATCCAGCTACAATTTGTTGAGGGGAACAAGGATGATGCTAACACAGCTTTTGAAACATTTTATGGGAAAATAACTGAACTGTCTGTTTAAAGCTGCATTTTTTGAGATTGTTATAACCCATAAATTTATAACGTTTAAACAATAAGAAATCTCCTTGCTTTGTTATTTTATGTTAATGCGAAGGGTTCTATATGAATGTGGTAATCTCCAACCTATTGGAATCTGTCAAAAAGTATAAACCTTTAATCCTTGGCATATTTTTTCTACTGGTAATGATTCCGGTTTTCAGTTTAAATTATAAAGATATACGCTTCAGGGATGACAACCTTGTTTTGGTAAAACAGTTAAGTGGGCACTACGGGCTGATGGAGATGTATGTCCACATTTACAGTGCCATGTTCCTGTTTATTGCGTGTATCGTCTCAATTTTTATCCTGTATGAGCAATTCAAGGGGTCATCATTTACCTGGAGACCTATCATGGCAGGTATATTTGT
>DAOWEE010000366.1 GCA_030638625.1 Methanosarcinales archaeon | reverse complement strand
GGTGAATACATGAATCCTGGAGATATCTTTTTATACCTATCATTATTGTCAGGACTATTGACATTGGTGCTGTTATGGGAATCACCACGACTTGAATTTATGAGTCCTCTGATACCCTACCGCCAGTGGTTTATGCGAATATCTGCCGCTTTTTTATCTCTGGCTATGGCACTTTTGGCCTATTATTTCCTTATTTCGGATTTTTCCATAAATTACGTATATTCGTACAGCAGCCTGGACCTGGCCCCAATCTACAAACTCTCAGCAGTATGGACCGGGGAAGAAGGTTCTATGCTGTTCTTCGCGCTGGGATTGTTGCTTATTGCCGCATATATGCTGGAAAAGTACGAAAACGGTGCCGAGCGTCCTATCATTCTTGCCCTGGCACTTCTTCTACTATTACTCACCATACTGCTTGGTCCTTTCACTGCCACACTGGATGCACACCCAACTATGACCGAAGTGCCTGAGGACGGCAGGGGGCTCAATCCGCTACTGGTTAATATGTGGATGGTGTTCCACCCTCCCGGCATATTCATTGGCTATGCACTGATGTCAGTGGTATTCGCCTCGGCAGCCGTCCAGGCCCCTGACTGGGAATCAAAGAGCAGGGGAGCTGCCCGCTGGGCATGGCTGATTCTTGGAGCAGGTATCATATCCGGCTGTATCTGGTCCTATGAAGTTTGGGAATCATACTGGATATGGGACCCGGCATTTACCAGTTCACTGATGGTCTGGCTAATGCTGACAGCATACCTGCATACTGCTGTCAGGTTCAGGAAGTCATGGGACCTGTCAATTCTATCCCCGTCCGTGGGCATTATGAGTTTTGTCATTGCACTGTACTCGGTCTACATTATCAGGAGCGGTACTATTCAATCCGTACACAGTTTCGGGGAGGCTGGAAAGAACATGCTGTTGCTCTATATAGTTGTGGCATTGTTCGTCATTTCAATTGGCATGATAATAAAATGGGGACTGAAGAATAAAGAAGATAAAAAATCATCAGATTCCGAAGGACTGTTGTCTGATAGCAATTTATTCCTGCTGTCAACCGTACTGCTCCTCTTATTGTCAGCCGTACTGTTTACCGGTCTGTCATACTCCCTGATACTGGATATTTTCGGAACCCAGATGGCCATATCAATAGAATTGTTCAATGACTGGTCATATCCACTGACCGTGCTGTTGCTGGTAGTAATGGGTTTATGCGTGTTCGAGGTCCGTTACCGTCGTCTGGCACTCGTGGTTGCAGCAGTACTCCTACTGGTGTTTATTGGTCTTGATATCACACATGACAGATATGATAATATCTCGATTGCAGTCATCGTTTTTGCTGCCATAGCAGGATTGTATCGCATCGGCAGGGCAGCCTCTTTAAAGGCATCTTTCAATTCGCGACTGCGCAGTGCTTCACCACACCTCATTCATCTGGGTATTGCCATCATGCTCATGGGCGTGCTGATGAGTACCTATTATACCAGTGAGACCGTTTATTTCAGGTCATTTAATGAAAAGAAATTGGTAGGCGATTTTGAGATCGAACTGGTAAACCTTGCATTTCCGGTACAGCACGACCATTACACTGCTACGCTGACTAAGATAGGCACTTATAATATTTACCCGAAAAACGGGTCAATCGTTGCCACTGGAGATGCATCTTTCATAGAAGTTGAAGGAGAGTACATCACCCGTCCATTCATTTACAATGGACTGGAGTCTGATGTGCGGATAACATACCAGGGTATTGGCACTACAACACCCATCTTCATATCCTTTGCAAACATCATGGTGATACCGGGAATGACGGTAATATGGGCTGGGTGCCTGTTGATTTTGGTCGGCATTTTACCAGTGTTATTTGGTCGGTCTAAAAAGAGATAAATAAATGGGATAACTTGCCTTGATAGCAAGATATATACTTAATGAACACATTAATAAACTCGATGAGCGGGTTCGTTTTTTACAATACACTCCCACCCCTACCCGTTCATCTTAATATTTACAGACCATTCAACTAAAAACCATATTTTCCAAGTAGTGGTACAAAAATAACTCCACCTTTTGGTTCTTTCTTAACGCCATTGGTCCTGGTAACCAGATACAGTTCCTGCATGTACCTGCCTACAGGTATTACCATCATTCCACCCACGTTTAACTGTTGCACTAATACGTCGGGTATTTCAGGAGCAGCGCATGCCACCGATATCCTGTCAAACGGCGCTTCCTCTGGCAGGCCCACACTGCCGTCTTCGATGATGACAGTAACATCTTCCCCGTACCCCGCTTCCAGTAAATTCCGGCGCCCTATCTTGCCCAGTGCAGGGATACGTTCGGTAGTATATACATGCCCGCCCG
>DAOWEE010000049.1 GCA_030638625.1 Methanosarcinales archaeon | reverse complement strand
GATGGGCTTGTCAATCTTCTCTGCAATCATATCAACCGGCACCTCAAGAGTCACCTTATAATGGTCAGCCACCTCTTCCCAGAACTCAGGGTCACGGGTCTTAGGCGGGCAGACATAGTAAATCTCAGGATACACACCCTTGGCATGACCCGAACGCTGCCACACATCCCAGGTCACCAGTTTAGGGAAAATCATCTCCCTGTACCCCAGCGGTTTTACAATCTCCTCCATAACAATACGCTCAAACGCCCTGAACACTGCCACACTCTGCGGAGCGTGTATCCACTGACCCCTGCTGGCACCCCGCTTCAACCAACCCTGCTTCATCATCTCCTGGGTAGGGTCCTCATTGAACACATGCTCCTTCTTGCCACTCTCCCACAGCAGGTTCCAGTGCTCGCCCTTGCCGCCGTAGGACTGGGCAGCCACCTTATCCTCAATAAGTGTAATAATGCGGTCCGGGATGCGGTTCTCAATCTCAGACTCCCCCACATCAAGTGTTAGCACAATAGCGCCGTCAGCATATTCCATACTGCTAACGTACGGTATCTTCATTGGTTTCAACGGCTGCTCTGACGGAATAGTAACCGTATATTCCGCGATATCAATCCCCCTGATGCCGATACGGTGGCCCTTACCCAGCAGTTCTGCCAGGGGTTTTCGAAGCCTTAACATGGCATCATGTACCCTGACAAACCTGCCAGATGTGATCTCCAGTTCAATTCCGTTATCTTTCACATCCACCGATGTTATCTCGGCACCCTTACCCTCAGGCGCGCCCTTAGACAAAATAGTAGTTGTGGCATTTTCCAGCAGCTCCAACACCTCATCCTTTGCCGGACTGGGGGCGGCACTGGTCTTAAACGTTCCTTTAATCCTGAACTGGAGTTCCATCATCATCATCCTCGCTATCCTTTTTGTTATCATTTCCAACTGCTTTAATAATATCGTCCGCTATCCTTGCATTCATGATATAATCGTCCACAGTGGCAATTAAAGTTCCTATCTTTTCTGCTTCAAAACGAATGGTAACCGACCCATCGCCGTACTCGGTAGTGATGTTTTTCAGGTTATCCGGCTCAATTGACCGGGTTATCCTTTCAGCCACTTCAGGCGCGTGCTCGCTCTTCATCACTATCTTGCCCCGTATCCTCATGCCAGCTGCCCTCCCACGATACTGTTCACAGCACTCAGGAACTCTTCACTTGTACCAGGAGGTATACTTGCCCCTGAAGCTATATCGTGACCGCCACCCTGTCCACCCACACCTACGGCCCCCTCGCGCATCGCCACAGCCAGGTTCAGCCCGCCATCCACCAGATTCCGGGTGCCCCGCGCTGATACCTTGACCATATCCTCCACCTTATTCAAAGTAATGAAAGGCTTGTCCGGGTAAACGTAACGAATCAGAGTGCCCCCGATGATACCTGTACCAGTTACATTTTCCAGGGCCACGTACCTTATATGCCCCATATCCTTGACCTGGGACTGTGCCGCACGTACCTGTTCAACTACCGTGCTCTGGTATCTGGAAGACAATGCCCGCACCTCATCTACCACGCCTGCATCCCTCATGCACAGTGTCAGGCCCAGGGCTGATTGGTCCACTTTCCCACAGCAGTTAAGCATCCATTCAAGGCTGTATATGTTCGACACCACTTCCCGGTTCAGTACCAGCACATCCCCGACCATTGACTGTACCGCTGCAAGTTCAGCCCGGCCAGCGATTTTCAGGGCCAGGGCCGAGGCAAGTCTGCCCAGCTCTCCCGTTTCCATATCCTGCAAAGTACCGCTTATACCCAGTTCATCCAGGAACTGCTCAGTGGCGGCCTTATCGCCTGCCGTGTCCAGGTAGGGCTCGGTAAGTGTCAGCAACACCTCACCCACATCACCATCCGGCACCCTGAGACCTGGTTTCACAGACACCACACCAGCATCCACAGCCTCCCGCAATATCTCAGCGTTGGCCTCCTCCATTGCCTGCTTATCCCCTATGGCACCGGTCAGTGCCAGCCCTGCCAGGTCAACATTGTCACCCATGGCGCGAGCCACAAAGTAGGCTGTGCCTGAAGCTGATAAAAATCGTGAACCGTCTATATCCACCATCATCGGATTAATCTGGACACGCCCGCTATGGTCCCCTACTATCTGGTGATGGTCGATGATTATCACATCGTCCTGAACCTGGTCAACCAGTTCAGGCTGGCCGCTTCCCATATCACAGAACAGGACCGCTCCGCCCTTTCCGTACACCTGCGAATTGACCTTGTCTATTACCTGCTGGTTAAGGGAACTGACAATGCTGGTCCGGAATACAATATTGG
>DAOWEE010000011.1 GCA_030638625.1 Methanosarcinales archaeon | reverse complement strand
TTAATCCGGCGGTTCGATATGATTAGAAGGCCTGCCGGGTTGGATGTGCCAAGGAGGGGGCAGAGTGAGCATTATCACAGGCAGGCAGTTTTTGATTTATGTCTGGGCTGGCTGGCAGACGCTTAAGTTGTGCCTCGTGGATGGATGGATGGATGGATGGATGGATGGGTGAGCAGTGGTCGGAGTGCATTATCCAAAGTGGGACGATGGGGATTCATATTCGGCTGTTGTCGGTGGAGTTTAGCCACAACAGTTGAAACACATGATACAAGACATTTGCATAACTGACACTGCCACCGCAGCCCGACAGGGCGGCATGGTGGCAGCCAACCTTGTTGATTCATGTTGCCTGGGTCAGGAAAGTCAGGAATGAGAAACAGGGTGTCGACTATGAATGTGATACCGTCCCCCATTGCTGGGGTATCCATGTGGGGGTTGATATGTGTCGGGCGTGGATTGGGGACGTTTCATTCAGTTGTTGGTGGTGGAGTGCCGCCATGGCTGTTAAAATATATAATTTTTGTAATACACGCAACAACTAATCTGTGTACATCAGTGTAATCTGTGTCTGAAAAATAATGAAACCCAGTGCTCCATTCATTCTTTCACTCTCTTGCCGCTGACAGTTGAGAAGTGGGATTCAAATTTTAATTAGCACCGAACTTGTGCGAACTCACAACGAACTCTTTGATGAGTTGGTATCAATTATACGAGTTAGGTGTGATTTTAAATAAAATGCAGCGGCATGGCTGTTGGAATATAATTATTATGTAATTGCATAAGAACGGAAAGTTGTTACAACCAATTCCTCTGCGCTCTCTACTCCTCTGCGGTGAGTTCTCCATATCCCAGCATAATACATTGCATGCACACTTCGCCTGCCACTTGTGGTGAGGTGGCAGGCGGCGATTTCCGATAAAATTAGATATTTTTTTCATCCAATGGTTACTTATAAACTTATTGCATATTTACACCAAGGAGAGACTAATATGGCTTTGAATGTCAATGTACATGGTGACTTTACAATGCAGGAAGTAAGCGATGTAATTCGCTCTGCTCTGGCTCTGGATGAGCGGGTCGCAAAACATAAAAAAGTCAGGTATTCTTACTTATGTGGAAAATTTGAGACTAAATATAAGATGAGTTCAGATATTTTCATGCAAAAATTTGAATCCGGGCAACTGGATGACCTCGACGATTATTTTGATTGGTACGCAGCAAAAAAAGGATTGAATCACTGGAATAAAAAGTTGAACATATTGTCTGGTATCAGCCTATGAATGCAAGGGAGTATACCCTTCTGCACTCCCTTATTCCCCATTTAACCCATACTCCACCCAGCTTCCCATCCCCCTCGAAGCACACGGGACGGGTTGTAGGTGGGGTACGTTGTGAAATATAATCTTGAAGTTTAATTGCCGATATGATTTTCATCAAACATTCGTGAAATTACAGCCAACTCTATAAAGAGTTCGTACCAGTTAGTTTTGAGTTCGTTGCTATTTTATTTCTCAATCCCTGCCCCCATTGCCTTCACTCTGCCCAGGTGCCTCACCTCGAACTACTCCCGCCCACCCCTGTGAGGCGGGTGCTGGCGGCGGCTTTTGGATAAATCCTGTGGTTCGGATGATTGGCAGCCCTGCCGGATTGGATGTGTAGAGGCGGGTGCAGAGTGAGTACATTTCGGATGATAGAGGTTCTGCCTATTTTGGACTGCTAATCCAACAGCCACTTCCATAAAGGCACGAACCTGACACTCTTTTCACCATGCTTCTCAACAGTTTCCATCTCGTCGGTAATAATTGTACCTTCACTTAACTTGAATTCATCCATAGCTTCAAGCAGACCTGCAATCTCGCGCTCCCTGGTGTGTTCTGTAAAAGAATAGCAGACCTGTAAAGCCTGTGCAATAGTTTCCCCCCCCTTAACCACAAAATCGCACTCATGCTTACCTTTGTGGTAATAGACCTCTTCACCCCTTCTGTACAGTTCCAGGAATACCGCATTTTCATAAAGTTTACCTATATCTTCGCTGAACTTGAAACTTACAATATTACGCAGTCCAGGGTCAATTGCATAAACCTTGCGCGGATTAACCTCCTGCTCTTTTAATGAATATGAAAACTTTTTCACGAAAAATATAAGATAGGCATCACTGAAATAATAGGAATACCTCTCTACACTGTCCAGGCTTATACCAATAAATTTCGCGATTTTCCTGAAAGATGAAGGTGCCCCGATGTTGGTCAAATAATATTTTGCAAGACTTCGCAGTTTATCTATTTTTAAGACCCTGTATCTTTCAGCGATGTCCCGTAAAATTATGTCATCAAAATAATTACGCAGTATCTCGTTTTTCCCCTCAAATAGTACAACAAGAGGGAAACCACCAGACGAAAGATAATCACGCATCATCTGCCTGATTTTCAATTTATTTGATACAATATCCAGCGTTGTCTCCAGCGTCAGGTTATTGAAATCAAGAAACTCCCTGAAGGTCAGCGGGTATACGTGGATATCAACATGCCTGCCAGTAAGTGCAGTACCAAGTTCCTTGCTAAGTAATCTGGCAGATGAACCTGAAACAAAAATGTTTGCACTCCCCTTTTCATGTAGTGCACGTACAAACCGCTCCCATCCTTCGATATGCTGGATCTCATCGAGGAACAAATTGGGAGTTGAGGTCGGCTGGACTATCTCCAGGTATGCATCAAATGCGTCAATCAAAAACTCCACTGACAATTCGCCAATGAATTTTGGTTCTTCAAAATTAATGTAAAGGGAATTCCTCTTGTCGTCGCCTTTGTCTATCATTTCCTTGATGTGTTGTTTCATCAAAGTGGATTTTCCAGACCGCCTGACTCCTGTTATGAATACGACCTGTTTTGTCGCCTTCATTTTTTCAATTAGCCGAAGATATCCGTTCCGCAGAATTCCGTAATCTGGAGTCTTTGACCAGAAATTCCATTCGTCCAGTATTTCGATTATTTTTTCTTTTTCCACATTATATGTTATATTTTATAGATTAAAAAATCTATCGGTCACTATTACCGAAAAGTGACCGATTCAATATACTAAATTTTAACCTACTACCTTTATTGTATTGATGGAAACACCCAATGTAGCAATACAGAAGCGGGTGCCAAGTGAGTATTAGCACGAATAGAATCAACATATTCAGCCTCATTGTTAACATTTTTAGAATCTACTTAAAAGTTCACAATTTATTTAAGCAAAAACAGGGATAATATATTTAGTATTTATTTTTGAGGAAGGTATAGAAAAATGATTTTAAAAAAAACCATAATCATTGAAATGGTCGTTATTGTACTGTTGATGCTAACTTTGGGTTGTGTTTCTGAATATGAAGTAGATTATGTCGAACCTGCAAAAAAACCCACTGTTGAGCCTACTGAAGAGCCTGAATTCAATGAAATTGAAACTAATGAAACAACACCGACTCCTTCCCTCACCCCAACACCAGTAGAAATATATGACGACGAACAGTTTCTGACATGGATAGCAGATTCTATGAGTCTAATGAGAAGTGAGACTGTTATTGCTAATCGAATCGGAAATTGGGGCAAGCTCCTTAAAGAAAATGCTGCAGGAGATCAAATCGAACTTAAAGAATTCCACGTATCTCCCGAAAACCAAATAATTGCTGAACAATATGAACATGCATTAGAAACATACCGACTCGCTGGATATTACGCAGAATATGATACTACCCGAACTGAAGGTTTTTCAGAAATGGACACAGCACTAATTAGTTTAGGTTATGGCGAGTTTCAGTTTGGGATCGTGGAGGCACTTCTGAAACCTGATACAATGCTCATGAATGAACCTGCTGAATATACAAGTGTGTTTTCACTAAATCGTTTCTCATTACCCATCGATTTAATGATACCTGCCGGTACAACTATCAAATGGCAAAACCGTGAACTCAAAAAGACTCATCGATATTTGATAAGTGAAGATGGATTATGGGAAGAACCAATCGATATCAGTTATATGAGATATCACGAACATACTTTCAATGAAACAGGTACATTCAATTTTAGCCTGAAAAGTAGTGAAATACCTGACCGTCAGATGATAACAGTTCGATGATGTATCGTGAATGTGCCGGGTCTGTTGTATAATCCGGCAGTCAGTTGACGATGAAGAGCCCTGTAGGTCGGGGATGCAAAAGCGAGCGCAGAGTGAGTATTACCACAGTTAACTAAACGCAAAAAACAGAAAAGGGTTAGTGGTGCAACCAGCACCAAAAACCCCCTCACCAATCGTTCACATTCTCCTTCTCAGCAGGCTTACCAGTGCCAGCGCACCCACCGCCAGCACCACACCAAAGCCTGGTGTCTCATCGGTCTCAGTCACATCAATACTCTCGATAGTGCCGTCAGTGCTCTTTATAACCTTCACGCTCACCATGACGCCCAGCTTGATTTTCTCGCCCTCGGACAGTGGCACCGTGACCTCGTGCTCGTTCCCTGCATCATCCAGCAGCGTCAGGACAGATGAGCCGTCCGAATGCCTGATACCCGAAACCTTGCCCTTTATCTCAGTAGGTTCGGTTACATCGCCTGCTTCTTCAGTCACGTTCGTACCTTCAGGGTTCAT
>DAOWEE010000065.1 GCA_030638625.1 Methanosarcinales archaeon | reverse complement strand
TTTCCTTTGTACACAGTCCGTATAAATTGGTCATTAAAGGGGCAACAATTACCCCAGCAATGCGTCAATGTCCCTGTCCTCGTCCCTGAATTCCCTGCACAACTTCTGGTTCTCATGCAAGTACAGGGTTGCATCCCGCTCCACCTGCCAGATGAAATCCTCATCCAGTTTTGGGCCGCTGCCGTACCCGGGACATTCATCGATTGGTTTCAAGTGCAGTATGGGCTCATCGGCCTGCACTACTCCAGATATCTCGAACGGGAGCAGCCTGCATACCAGGGGTTTGAATCCGTATATGGAACATTTGCAGTCATCGTCCAGGAAGATACAACCGTTGTCGCCAGTCTTCAGGAACAGCCTGACCTTGTCTTCATCAAAGTCTGCGAACTCGCTCCAGTCAAGTCCACGCCGCTGTGCAATCGTCTTCACATCAAAGATGGTCAATGGATTGCTGCGCTTGCAGCATGTTGCCCGGCAGTCCTTATAGTCGCATTCCCACTGCTCAACGTTCTCTGATATCTTTATCATGATGACCTTTACCCGCCGCTCACCGCAGGCAGTATTGATATCTCGTCACTGTCAGTGACCGGAGTATCCAGCCCGTCCAGATGCCTGATATCATCGCCGTTTACGTAGACGTTCACGAACCTGCGTACTTCACCATTTTCAAATATCCTTTTCTCAAACTCTGCACCGAACTTGTTCACAAGTTCGCCGAACACAGATTTCACGGTTGTATCACCCAGTTCCACTATGGTTTCCCGGGTGCCTGTGACGCTGTTCAGTGCTGATGAGAATCGTACTTTTACCATTTTTCTTTTCACCTCTATTATTACATATTACCTTATTCGATATATCCTGATTATGTTGACTATTGGGCCACCACCAGTTGTTCATACTGTTTCTCGAACTCGCCAAAGGTGGGCTTGATGGCCTGGGGGATCTTGATGTGTTTTATCAAGGTATCCTGGGCCTTGAGACCGTTGCCTGTCACATAGACCACAGTACGCTCGTCAGGGTCAATGCGTCCTTCCTCGACCAGTTTCTTGAGACCGGCTACAGTTGTGCCACCGGCGGGTTCTGTGAATATGCCTTCTGTGCGGGCCAGGAGGAAGATGGCATCGATGATTTCCTCGTCAGTGGGTGACGCGGCATATCCGCCGCTGTCCAGTATGACGTTCTTGGCATAGTAGCCGTCAGCCGGATTACCGATGGCAAGACTGTGGGCGATGGTATTTAGTTCACGTATGGGTATGACCTCTTTGTCTTCCCGCACCGCGCATGAGATGGGAGAGCATCCAAGGGGCTGGGAGCCTGATACTTTGATGTCTTTGCTCTCAATCAGTCCCAGCTTTGCCAGTTCATCATAACCGCGCTTTATTGAGCACAGCAGGGCGCCGCTGGCCAGGGGAGCTACGAAATGATCAGGGGCCTCCCAGCCTAATTGCTCTGCGGTCTCGAAGGCTAAGGTCTTGCTGCCTTCTGTATAGTAGGGGCGCACTGTTATGTTGACGAAGGCCCAGTCAGGGTGCATGTCTGCTACCTCGCTGGCCAGTCGGTTGGCATCGTCGTAGGTGCCTTCCACTGCGATAATATTGGGGTCGTATGCGCTCATCTGGGTAATCTTACCCAATTCGATACTGGACGGTATGAATATGTATGCCGGGAGTCCTGCCTTGGCACCGTGGGCTGCCACTGCCGAGGCCAGGTTGCCGGTGGATGCGCATCCGATGGCGGTGGCACCGAACTCTCTTGCTTTGGTGACTGCCACTGAGGTGACGCGGTCCTTGAAACTGTTGGTGGGGTTGACGGACTCGTCCAGGATGTAGAGTTCTTTCAGCCCCAATACCTTGCCAAGGTTCTTGGCATGGTGGAGCTTGTTGAAGCCTGCACCCAGGTCAACGTAGTCTGTGCCTTCTACGGGTAAAAGGTCGGCATATCTCCAGATGGAGTTGGGGCCTTTCTCGATTTTTTCTTTGCTGATATGCTCCCTGATATACTCCCAGTCGTAGTTGACTTCCAGGGGTCCGAAGCACTCATAGCATGTGTTTTGTATATTTGCAGGGTACTCTGCACCGCATTCCCTGCATTTTAAGCCAATTACATGAGACATATGATTTTCACCTTGGATGTACTAATGTTATTACGAATATATAATATTAACGCTGTTAAAATATAACTGTGAGTAATTGTGGCAATATTTGCCTTGAAGGATGTTATCTGGAAGAAATGGATTCGGTAGTGCGATAGACATCGATGTATCTGAGTTAATTTACAGCACGACCGCACCGCAAAGCACGCAAAGTTACGGTAACATTGTCTTTGCGAACTTTGCGTCCTTTGCGGTGAGCAAAATAAAAAGCAACCTCACATCTGCGTTTATCGGCGTTACCTGTACGCCCTTTGGCGTAGCAGGCACTCAACTCCATAGGAGTTGAGTGTATCTGCGGTTAAATTAAAATTACAGAGTGAACAAAGCATTGTAACCTTCCTCTGCGCCCCTCTGCACACTCTGCGGTTCGCAATGAACTGAATGCCAGCCGCCCGCTGAATGCACTTACCAGGCTGTCCTGTGCTGGTGCTGCTGCCTGCTGTCGGTGGTGGAGTGGTGGCAGGGCGGCGGAAAAACATTATAATCTTGCGGTTAATAAAATTATACCGTTTACAGGTTCAGTAACTCAACCAGTTCAACAGTCCTGTAAACTTTCACACAATCCTGCCGCTGAAACCCTTTATCTTCACTCCATATCCCATCTACCTTTGTCTTCATCGCGAGCGCCAAAAATGGTGCGTCATCGGGGTCAATATCCTTCATAATCTCTTCAGCCAGTGGATAACAATCAGCATATTCTTCTTGAGGGTAAATAGAAATCCTTGAGAAAAGTACATCCATGACATGTTGAAGGTCATCTGAAGTCAGTTTTGCCTTTTTTTTAATAAGGTCGGTATGTTTCATAATCTCAGTAAAAGTATATTCCGGTGCCATGAGTTCAAATCCAGAATCCATGAGGATACTGCGCCTGATAGAATTGGATATAAGTGAGGATATGATTATGTTGGTGTCAATAACAAGCCGCATTATTCCATCTCACCAGATTTATTTTCATGGTGTTCTCTTATGGACTTTTTTATAAGTTTTGAAATCTCGTCAGCATCTATTTCAGTGAGTTTACTTTTTTCAAGAATGCTGTCTAGTATCTGGACTTTGCTCGCATATTCCCACATGGCATTTCGGGCTATGACACTCCATTTTACTTCATTGTGGTCTTTTATGACCTTGTATAGGTCATCCGGGACTGATAAGGTCATTGTGGCCATGTAGATAATTATGTATTTGCACATATTTATGTGTATTGATTGAAAGTGGGGGTTAAGTTTTTTTTTTCAATATTTATTGGTGCTTGTCTTGGTTGGGATATTTCCAGACACAGATTTCACAGATTTACACGGATTCTGGGTTGCATCGTCTGTGTGGGTATGGGTGTGACTGCCGCTGGGGTGTACGACCATTGCTATTAAAATATACTATATCAGTCATATTTGCACATGAATGATTCATTAACACA
>DAOWEE010000313.1 GCA_030638625.1 Methanosarcinales archaeon | reverse complement strand
GCCGACGATGCCGTATTCCACATGCGCCTCGTAGAAAATCTACTTAACAATTTTCCACAAAGGATTTGGTATGAAGTATTCACATTGTACCCAAGCGGTCAAACCCTGCATTTCGGCCCACTCTGGACATATATGATAGCAATCACATCACTAATCCTGGGAGCAGGTTCCCCAACTCTGGAACTCACACGGACTGTGGGTGCATATCTCCCTGGTATATTCGGTGCGTTAGTGGTATTTCCAGTTTACTTCATTGGTAGGGACGTATTTGACAAGCGCGTCGGCCTCTTAGCAGCTTTTATGATTGCTGTCATGCCTGGTCAGTTCCTGTCCCGTTCTACAATGGGCTTCACAGACCACCATGCAGGCGAGGTGTTCTTCAGTGCTTTATTCCTCATGTTCTTCATTATGGCAGTCAAATCAGTCAAAGGCAAGGACATTTCACTGAATGATATCCAGAATAAGAACTGGAATAAATTAAAGCCGCATGCTGTCATTTCCATCTTTGCAGGAATTGCTTTTGGATTATATATACTCCAATGGTCGAACGGTGTATTCTATGGCGGTCTTGTTGCAATATTCATTGTGCTACAATACATCATAAACCACATGCGCGGCAGGTCTGTTGAAGGTCTGTGTATGGTGAGTTTTATTACATTCCTATCTGCTTTCCCTCTGGTGGTATTCTTTGTAGACCCCTTAAATAGATTTTCTGCAGGACGCTACTCCTACCTCCACATCGTAATCACCTTGGGTAGCGCCATATTCTTCCTGATTTTAGGCATGTTATCCATCAAAATGCGGGAAAAGAACATCGAAAAAATCTACTACCCCCTCACAATAGCAGGCATATACGCCGCTGGCCTCGTTTTCGCCAAACTATTCGTCCCCACCGTATTCGCAAGTTTCGCCACATTCTTCACCATCTTCCAGCCCCGCGAGGGCGGCGGCCTGACCATCGCAGAAGCCTCCCCCCCCCGCCCGGAAATGATATTCGGATACGCAGGTTACCCCAACAATTTTGGCAACTACCCCGGCATCTTTGATTTCGTATCAACCTATTACATCGCCCTGCTTGCCATGGTAGCCATAGGAGCACTGCTCATCTTCCGCAAATGGGAACCCGAAAAAGCCATGTTCCTGATATGGTGCGTCACTATATTCGCCCTCACAACCGGCCAGAACCGCTGGTTCTACTACTATTCAGTCAATGTGGCCCTATTATCATCCTTCATAGGCATAGGAATTCTCGACATTGCAGGTATCAAGGACATATCCCAAAAATTCAAAGCCCAGGTCTCAACCCCCCGCAACCTGCAGGATTTCCTCAACTCAGACATGTCACGCCACCTGCTCTCAGCCCTCATAATCGCTGTAGTGGTAATGGTGGTATTCCTGCCCAACTTCAACGTAGCATCCCGCTCAACAGCCGACGGTGCAACAAGTTCAGATTACTACCAGTGGTACGAATCCATGAACTGGATGCGGTACAACACCCCTGACCCGGGCCTGGATTTCGATGCAGTTTACGACCGCCCCCCTGCAGGTGAAAAGTTCCAGTACCCGGACACCGCCTACGGCGTCATGTCCTGGTGGGACTACGGTCATGTTATCACCTACTTCGGCCACCGCATACCCAATGCTAACCCCTTCCAGGCTGGCATAGGCGGTGGCCCCAATCATGCCCCGGGCGCTTCCACATTCTTTACTGCACAGTCAGAGGAAGCTGCTGACGAAGTATTATGGAACCTTGGCGTCAATGGTAAACCAGGCTCAAAATACATTGTAAGCAACGCATACATGGCCTATGCCATCAACGATGTCATGGGTGTATGGGATGGTCACGACTGGAGTCAATACCGGACATGGGCCGTGATATCTGGTCAGGAACAAATGGTTTACAAATTATTCTGGTATACCAGCATGGAAGGACGGCTTCACATCTTTGACGGAGATGGGCTGAAACACTACCGGCTGGTACATGAATCCCAGGCCAACCCTGGCGCCAGCGGCGGCAATATGGAACAGAGCTGCAAGGCGCAATATAATATGCTGTATAGCGGAAATCTCAACATCGAGAATACCGGTTTTGTAAAAATATTCGAATTTGTTGAAGGAGCAACCATTACAGGCAGTGCACCTGACGGCGCTACTGTCACCATTTCAAACAGTATCATGACAAACCAGGGTCGGTTGTACACCTATACCCAGACCACTACTGCCGATAATGGAAAGTACAGCTTTGAAGTGCCGTATTCTACGCTTGGCCCAATGTCTGGCCAGACGAACTTCGACACCAGGCCCATTGGTCCATATACAATTACCATGGGCAATTCATCAAAGATCGTGGATGTTGCAGAACTGGATGTGTTGAATGGCGGGACAATTACTGTGAATATTGTGTGAAATCAAGACAGATGATTAATTGGGCATATCAAATATGAAACATAAAATTTTACTCATACTGATATTGGTAAGTGTATTCTCTACCATTGGGTGCACTTACACCAACATCCCCGAGCCCACAGAAATAGCAACTGAAATGCCTACCGCAACACCTACTCCATCACCAACAGCCACCCCACACCCCACACCAAAAGATGGCCTTACAGAAGTGTTCATTCAGGGTAATGCATTTGTCCCTGAAACAGTTACAGTTTCAGTAAAAGATGCAGTTAAATGGACTAATATGGACTCTACGACGCATAAAATAAAGATTATGGGTATGGTCACAGACGACCTTGGTCAAGGCGATTCATTCATTCTCGCCTTCTATCAAAAAGGGACATACGAATATTCATGCAAATATCATCCAGATATGAAAGGAACAGTTATAGTTCAATGAATGGCTGTTCAGTTCAATTGCCGAGTTGGAAAATATTCAAGTTGTAGCACCCATATTCCAAAGGTATGTTCTCCAGCACCTACAAAATAGATGTGGCTACAGATGCTGGTTATGTTAAATCAGACACCACCATGTCTGCGAGTATGTGCATCTCAATAGACAGCACAAACCCGGCCGCTGCCGCTGCAGCTATGTCCAGCGGGACCAGGGCTGTGACTGACAGTATGAGCATCAATATTATAATGTTGATTGTGTTATGGTTTTTTCCATCCGGCATGGCTTTCAACTTCATCAACCTGATTGTAACCGAAAAACATCTACTGCAAAACCCCCCGGGCATGGTGACCTTTCCTGCAGCCATTATTTTGTTTGTACTTTTTGCACTGGCAGGATATCCTCTTGAGTGAGGATTGTTTTTACTGAAAATATGCCCGAATTCTTATCTAATGTAAACACAATTTCATTAATCAATGTGGCTGGACGCACTGTACTCTGCTGTTGAATATCTCATCAGGATTATCCCGCCCACGGTGCTGGGCATCTTCATAATGGAATGGCTGGTAGAGATGGGGATGGTGGGCAGGCTGGGGTTTGTTACTGCACCGTTTATGCGGTTCGCCCATCTGAGGGAAGAGGTAGGTGTAAGTTTCCTGGCATCATTTGGCTCGCCCACGGCAGGCAATTCCATGGTGGCCCAGATGTATAATAACAAGGTGATTGACAGGAGGGAGACAATTATTGCATCACTCATCAATTCCTTCCCGTCCACTATAGTAATATTGCGCAACCTGCTACCTGTATTGATAATCCTGCTGGGCACAACCGGCCTGATATACCTTGGTGTGGTGGTATTGGTGGGATTGCTGCGGACGGTGCTTACTCTGGTGGCTGGTCGGTTCTTGCTTGAACCAAAGGAAGTGTGCACAGTGGAATGCTACAGCCGGGAAGCGAGCGGGGTCAGGGTGGGGTTCAGGAACGCTGCCAGGGCATCGGCCAGGCCGCTTAAGCGGATAATTGTTACCATGACCGTGGTGTC
>DAOWEE010000074.1 GCA_030638625.1 Methanosarcinales archaeon | reverse complement strand
TGATAGGGACGGTCTTTCCAATACCTCCAGCATTATTGTAAAAGTAGGACTTAAACCTATAACAAGTATAGTAACACCCAGTAATGGAATAACACCACTGCAATGGACTAATCTTACATTCAATGCCTCAGCCACCGATTCTGACGGTACTATAGCTGATGTACAGTGGAAATCCGACGTGGACGGCGTGTTGGGCAACCAATACACGTTCAGCTATCAGGACCTGAGCATAGGAACCCATACAATAACCTTCACTGCCACTGACGATGACGGATTAAATACATCATCACAAATCGGGATAACCATCAGGGAGCCCAAACCACCTTTTTGCCAGATAGTAAAACCTACCACAAATTCAGAATATGATGTGGGTGAAACTATTTATTTCGAAGGTTCGAGTAGCGATACCGACGGTACTGTGGAAACACATGAGTGGTATTCCAGCATTGATGGATACTTAGGGAATAATTCCAGTTTTAGTATTTCAAATCTATCTTCCGGCACTCACTTAATTTCGTTTAATGTAGTAGATAATGATGACCTGACATGGACTGACCAGATAACCCTGAAAAATAAAGGGGATACCATTACTGGTGGTGGCGGAAGTGGCGGGGGAGGTTTTACCGGAGAGGATTATGACAATATTGAAGTCAATGAATATGTGACTTCATATGTGTTGAACGGAAAAACAATCTGGTATGATTTCAAGCTTGTTGACCCCATCTTGAAGATTGAATATACTGCACTTCGAAGTGCAGGGAAAATCACAGCAGTGGTTGAAGTGTTGCAAGACACCTCTTCATTGATCTCAGTGCCTGCACCAGATTTTGTTTATAAGAATGTGAATATCTTTGTCGGGCTTTATGGTTATGCAAGTGAGCAGAATATCAGGGATGCAACTGTTTATTTTAGAGTTAAAAAGGACTGGATCAATTCCAATGATATTGACGAATCGACGGTTGCATTGTACAATTACAGGGGTGAAGCGTGGATTGAACAGCCAACTGAACTGGATTACGAAGATGACACACATGTCTACTATAAATCCCATGTGAATGGTTTTAATTCATTTGCAATATCTGGCAGGGAATGGGTTGAAGAAGTACCTGTCCAGACTGGGACCGTGGATGGGAATACAGGAAATGGGAATGGTACTGCTCATAATCCGGGAATTGGAGACTGGGGCAATTTATCAATATTTTATAAAATAAATAACGTTCAATTATTGGGAAGTCTTCTTATCTTATGTTTAATCATTATAATCCTGGCATTAATTCTTAAGAAAACAAACAATTAATAAACATAAATACATATTAAATGTAAGAATTTAATGTATAGAGGATGACAGAGGCTTTAAAAATGAAATTTAATGCAGTCAAATTTTTATTATTTATATTTGTAGTAGCAATTGTGTTAACGCTTCCCGGAATATCCTATGCTCAGGAAGCACCCGATTGTCTTTCATGTCATGGAGACGTACGTCATGGGCAGCACAACAATACATTTTGTATCAACTGCCACAGTAATTACGAGGTTTCAGGCGGTGAGCACGTTGATGCTAACATGTCGTATTACATGCTACCTTATGTACACGGAGCATTTGACTGGCAAGGTAATAATCTGGTTTCAAGAGACATTCCAATGATGGATGAAAGTTGTCCGTCCTGTCATGTCAGCATACATTCCATGACAAGTGCGAGGGATGCACCTGAATTGTTCAGGAAATGCGAGGACTGTCACATCCCTGGCGGCTTAGGCCCTGCAGCAGGGTCATCAGGATGGGATTTGAGGAGTGACATAGACAGTTTTATTCCAAAGATATCTGCTCATTATACTGGCTCAGATAACATGAATGTCAAAGACCAGGCAGGAGCGTTCAATGGTACATCCATTTCCTCATGTTTTGATTACAATGTCAATACAGGCGAAGGCACCTGCCATGGTGTAGGTGAAACCTTTTCCAGCAAAGCAGGTGGTTATTTTAGCCACGTGAACGATACTGAAGTGTCTAAAGTTACAGGTCTGTTCAATAACCCGAGTGACCCCTACCAGTATGATGTCGTGATTGATAATATGCCAGATACATCTAATTGTATGTTCTGCCATTATCAAGAAAATGAATCCATTCGGTTTATTTGGGGGGGTTCAGTCCAACCCACTTCAGATATACATCTGAATATTACCGTAAATTCAGATTGCTGGCAATGTCACACAAAAGATGGTAAAGAACCTGTGAGTTTCCATTCAGACACTATGGGCGAAGAGGAAAAAGAGAAAGGAACATTGCCCTGGGGTGTCATTGTTGGCGCAATATTTGTACTAATCGTTGGTGGTGCTGCATATTACTTCATGGTAATGAAGAAGAAGAAATAAGATTGTAGCCATTGGGTTTTGGTCGCAGGATGGATTTTTAGTTTACTCTAAAATCTGTTCTATTTTTTCAGCAGTCCTATCAAGCTGATAAAGTACGAGTCCAAACTTAACATCAGGATCTGTGAATACTACCATTATGTAGTTGCTATTTATCGACATGGCCACAAGATTTTTGTCAGATAGTTCTATACTAACCCTATTCCTGAACCCTTCTTTTTGTGCTACGTTTTCTTCAAAGCTTAGCATATCACTGATTTTCTTCAGGAGAGTTGAGTCCATAGTTTCAGGTTTAATGGCACTGATAAGTGCCCCATAATTGGTTGTTAACCCAATGTTGCGAACCCAATCTTCATTTGAAAGTTCTGAGAATATTGCATGTACCATTTCGATGGTAATCTCAGGTAGCGGGGATGATGTGGTTTTGGTAGTCTCGTACTCTGTTTTTGGTTCTGGTTCAGCCGTAACTTCGGGTTCGGTTTTTTCCAATAATCCCTGGTTAACCACTTCTGTTTCACTGGCTGCTTGAGTTTCTAACTCTGTTTTTGGGACTTCTACATCCTCTTTAGGGGATTCTGGTGCTTGATGTTCCTGAGATTCTGTTTCATCTTTTGGGGAGATATCCTTTACAGGTGATAACCGCGGTTTGATATTAGGGTCTGTTACCAGCTGCTCAATGCGATTCAGTGCATGCTCAGGCGCAGCTTTATCATCAATTTTTAGTTTTGGCGGGAGTTTTTTAGGGGTCTCATCTTCAACGTCATCAATATCTTCAATAACTGGTACTACGCCTTCATTAACAGCTTTTTCATCAAGTGGAGTATCAGTTTCTTTTACTTCTGGCTGAAAACTTTCGACTTCGTTTGCTGGTTTTGCGTTCTTGAATTCTGGTTTTACAATGAGGTGTTCCATATCAAGAGATTTTAACATTTCTGCGGCAGAGGCTTCAAAATCCATCCCTTTAATCCGTTCTGAAAGGTCATCAGCCAATTCTGCAAAGTCTACATCTTCAGATTTAACTTCATCGATACCGATAAAGTCTTTTTCAAACTCTGTCGGTTCTTTGGTATTAGCATCTGGCGTCTCTTTCACCATGATTTTTTTGAGAACATCATAGGCTTCCTGCCTTAGTTCCATGTTAGGGTGTTTACTAGCAAGGTCGTTAAGTATATCATACGATTCATCAATCACTTTTGGTGAGGAATTAGCAATCTCACCAATCAGTCTGGCGGCATATATCCGTTCATCAACATTCAAACCATTGAGTGATCTTATGAGGTCGGGGGTGTGGTCAGAGAAAAATTCAGGATTAGTTTTTGATATTATATCCAGGATGTAGTAGGTTGCTGAACGAATATTGCTGTTTGAACTTTTCATCTTTTTCAACAATGCCGGCACTGCTGGTTGCATCACTTCCGGATACCCGGCAACTATGATACTAAGGATATCCAAGGCTATTAGTGTGCTGTTATTGTCCAGGGTACCATCGTCAGGCATCTGGATTAATTTTATGAACGCATCTGCTGAGTTTGCGAGTAGATCCGGTTCTGTTTCAGCAATTTCAAGAAGTACTTCAAGACAGTAACCGAAAGTTTCTGTTTTATCGGTTTGGATTATTCCTATTAACTGAAGAGTTGTGTCTCCTATCAGTTCAGGGTCTCCTTGAAGTGCCTTTTTCAGAGATTCAACAATTTTTTTACTGCCGTGACCTTTATCTATTTTCTTTATGCTGTTGTCAACTGTTTTTTTAGGTGAACCGAATACCATTTTGTTTTCCATCCCAGTTTTAGACAATAAGGGAGAATTATTATTATGCTAAAGTTGTAATATAGATGGTTCAAATATCTTATATATTATTCGATGGATTTAACATCTGATTTCTTGAGATGATTGACAATAAAAAGGATATGATGATAAATGAAAGGTAAGGTTGTATTGGCCTATTCAGGTGGTCTGGACACATCAGTATGTATACCAATTCTTAAGGAGAATTATGATTTTGAAAATGTTGTTACGGTTGTCGTAGATGTGGGCCAGCCAAAAGAAGAAATTGTAAAGGCAGAAGAAAAGGCTGAATTGATTGGTGATAAGAATTATACCATTGATGCAAAAGCAGAATTTGTGCAGGATTATATATTTCCATTGATAAGGGCCAATGGTGATTATGAAGGATATGTGCTTGGGACTGCCATTGCAAGGCCCTTGATTGCCAAAAAGGTGCTTGAAGTAGCTATAAGCGAAGGTGCAGTGGCACTGGCCCACGGCTGTACCGGTAAAGGCAACGACCAGCTGAGGTTTGAGGCTGTATTCCGTTCATCTGACATGGATGTGCTGGCACCTATGAGGGATATGAACTTAACCCGTGAGTGGGAGATAGAGTATGCCAGGGAGCACGGAATCCCTGTCACCGTTACTAAGGAGAAGCCGTGGAGTATTGATGAGAATATCTGGAGCCGCAGTATTGAAGGGGGGCGACTGGAAGACCCGGGTTTCATACCGCCAGAGGAGATTTTTGAATGGACCCAGTCACCTGAAAAGGGACCTGAATCAGAGATTATCGAGATTGGGTTTGAAGGCGGTGTTCCTGTATCTTTGAATGGTACTACCATGGATGGGGTATCTTTGATTACTGAACTTAACCGTTTAGGCGGCATCCACGGCGTGGGCAGGACTGATATGATTGAGGACAGGGTGTTGGGCCTTAAGGCGAGGGAGAACTACGAGCACCCGGCAGCTACTATATTGCTGACGGCCCACAGGGACCTGGAGCGGCTGGTGCTGACCAGGGCTGAGTTGAGTTTCAAGGCAAAGGTGGATGAGAAGTGGTCTGAGATGGCGTATATGGGATTGCTGGATGAGCCTTTGTTCCATGATTTGAATGCTTTTATTGATGCCACGCAGGTGCGTGTGGAGGGTGCTGTGAAGCTGCGGTTGTATAAGGGCAGTGTCATGGTGGTTGCGAGGAGTTCTCCATTTGCCCTGTATTCTGAGGACCTGGTGTCTTTTGATGAGTCTTCTATTGACCAGCAGGATGCGGAAGGGGTGGCTAAGTACCACGGGTTCCAGGGCAGGCTGTACCAGAAGGTTACTAAAAAATAATCAATGATATTGATGGGGCTGTCGCATTGATTTGCGATAGTCTTATCTTATATTGATAATATTATTGCGCTTGCAATTTTTTTGCTTAAACAGATGTGGGCCTGTGGTCTAGTCGGTTATGACGTCGCCTTCACACGGCGGAGGTCCGGAGTTCGAATCTCCGCGGGCCCATGCATCTACTCCTTAGCTACTCTGGCCAGTAGCGGGCCGCACACGTATAAAGCCCCGGCGGGCTTCATACGTGGACTGGATGTTATTATCATTTTCCACACGCACCCACTCCCGGCCAGCAGTGTCCAAGCCGAGGTAGTCCATAAAGGGGGCGGGCTTGTCGATGAGTTGACTAATGATTTCCACCCCCCTTATCCCATCCAGTAAATTCCGTCAAATATTAACCCAATCAACCCTACAAAAACCCATATTTCATCCCACACAAAGTTATTTAACTTTCCATCTTTATACAAATATTGTGATATAATTTGATAACCGCAGAAGGGCTTTTCAAAAAATACGGTAAGATACAGGCACTCAACGACGCCAGTCTGCACGTATCCGAAGGCACCATCCACGGCCTCATCGGTCCTAATGGTTCAGGCAAAAGCACCACCATCAAAATACTATCCACCCTCGTCAGGCCCAACAAGGGACAGGTAAGGATAGGTGGAGTCCCCCTCAAAAAAGGGAGGGCTATACGCCAGCAGATAGGAGTGGTTCCCGAAACCCCCAGGCTACATGAATACCTCACAGCCAGGGAAGAGATTACAGCATATGCAAAGCTATCAGGACTTGGCAGGGCAGAGACATCAGACCGGGTGAGAGCTGTAATAAAACAACTTGACCTTGGTGCAATGCAAAACTTGAAGTTATCCCGATTTTCCACAGGCATGAAAAAACGCGTGGCACTTGCCCTGGCAATGGTAGCAGACCCGCCAGTACTGCTGCTTGATGAACCCATGTCAGGACTTGACCCTGTGGTGCGGCGGCAGTTCAAGGATACCATCCTGGGACTGGAAGGCAAAACCGTGCTGGTATCAGACCATGACCTGTACACCGTAGATGAACTATGCACCAGCGTCACCATCCTGCAGCAAGGCAGGACACTCATCGAGGACAACATCGATTCACTCAGGCAAAAAGTGGGTAAGGTCAGTGTTGATATCAAGCCCCAGGACCCGGCACATATACCCAACCTGGCTGCTGAACTTCAACAAATGAACAGGGTAACTTCTGCCGAAGTGGAAAAAGACAGGGTAGTAGCCAGCGTGAACGACCCTGAAACTGACATTCCGGAGGTCATACGTATAGCAGCTATCCACACCGATATTGTGGAGGCAAGACCCAGCAAGATCTCTCTGGAAGAAATATTTATCAAACTTGCATCAGGTGGGGATGAAACATGAAGGGTCCACTTGGCATGCTGTTCGGTTATGTATATCTCACCTGGCATGAATTCAGGTACTTGATATCCCGCCGCACCCGTGCGTCATACATTATATTCATACTCATCTTCGGAATGTCCCTGTACGGTATATCCATTCAGGACTACAATGCCCAGAGTGTAGGGACTACTGAATTATTAGGTGGACTGGAAATAGGGGATGGGCCACTGGTTGATATGATAATCTTTACATTCATATTCGGGATGAGCACATTTGCATCAGCAACAGGAGGCGAAGCACCCGCAATCGTCATACCGGCACAACTGGGAGTAACCCTCCTCATCCTCGTTTCAATTTTTCTTGGCATCAACATGGTATCACGCCTGGGAGTAAAGAATGCCGCATCCACTTTATCCAGGGAAAAGGGAAGTAGAACGCTCTATCTTATCGCAAGTACAACCAACACCCGGCCTGCCATATATCTTGCAAAATTAAAGGCAGCCTATTTGACCACCCTGCCCATGATAGCCATAATGTTCCTTGGCGTGTACTGGATATGGACTTCGGCTTTCGGAGCACCTGGCATGGCAGCCATGCAGGCAACATTCCAGACCCTGTTACTCAATATGGTAATAATGACCCTGTGTACCACCATACTGTTCACCTCACTGGGCAGTCTGGTATCAGCTTTAAAGCAGGAAGAGGAATCCGCAGTCAGCCTGTCACGCAAATTCACCACCCTGGCTACCGCACTTACCATACTATGGGTATTACTTCCTATCTTCTCAGTGGCAGGTGAAACAATACATTCATGGTTTGAGGCCCTGACCATGCTCTCCCCCATCACCCAGGACCTTATCGTACTGTACGGCAACGACAGTACCCTGCTCATCCAGTACGCAGGTATTCAACTTGCAGCAGCTGCAGTGCTAACAATACTGGGCATAATAGTCTTTATTAAGCAGGACATAGAATATTGACCCTGTTTGCCCCTGCAGGCAATCACATATGAGAGGATATTGAAATGACTGATACAGCTAATGACGATGCAAAGGATTACCTTGAGATAAAGATGGCAGCCGGCTGGTACATGACTATCACCCTTGCAAGCAGTGAGCGATTTGAAAAGGATTATGTGGAGATAGCCAAGGAACGCAGCGGCCAGAAACGCGGGCGTTTTAACCTGAACCCCAAATATACAAGAGAACTCGGCGAGGCATTAATAAAATTCGCAGATGCCAATGAACTGTGAAATTTAGATTTTACATTATATTGTAACACATAAAACTGCAAATAATATAAATTTGCAATTCACATAAAATCTGCCAGACCCAACTGTTTTGAAACATCACTCTCAAACAGCGATTTAATCTCCAGTTTCAGGAGTTCAAGTCGCTGTTTGGTGTAGTCGCTAATTTCATACTCCTCTGCTATCTGGAGTGACACTTCCATATACTTCTTGACCGACCCCTCATGCACAGTCAGGACTATCTTTCCATTGCATTTTGGACATTTACCCAGCAACGGAGGACGCCTGAATTTCCTGTTACACTTCACACACCGCACCTTTTGTCTGGAAAATGCCCGCAGGTTGCCTATTAGGTCTGGCAGGAAATGTGACTTGATAACCCGCTCTGCCACATCCCGCTCATCCACAGCCCGTATCTTGCGTGCCAGTTCAAGTTGTCCTGTCATTTTCTCAATCATGCTCCCCAGGGTCTTGTAGGCGCTGTTGGCAGGTCCCATTGCAATATCTGATGTATCGTGGGTAAAGCCCCAGCCGTCATACTGACC
>DAOWEE010000031.1 GCA_030638625.1 Methanosarcinales archaeon | reverse complement strand
ATCATACGTATTGACAGCCTTGATGGTGGTACTGTCCATCAGTTCGCACGCAGATGGCATGATACCCTTTTCCATTATGCCCGACACAGTCCTCCCCGCAGCTTCCAGTTCATTGAAATGAGCCAGCACTGCCGCCCGGGCTTCAGGCAAAGGGTGTATCTTCAATCTGGCCCTGGTGATGATGCCCAGCGTCCCCTCTGAACCCACCATCAGGGCGGTGAGGTCGTACCCGGACGCGGATTTCATGACCATGCCGCCGGTCCAGATGACTGCCCCGTCCGGCATTACCACTTCAAGGTCCAGCACGTAATCAGTGACTGTGCCGTATTTTACTGAGCGCATACCACTACCCCTGTTGGCTATCAGTCCGCCCAGGGTGCACATCTCGCTGCTGCCCGGGTCAGGGGGAAAAAAGAAACCATGGGGTTCAAGTGCACGGTTCAGGTCTGCATGGATGAGTCCCGGTTCCACCAGTACCTGCAGATTACGGATGTCAATATCAAGTATCCGATTCATGCGGCTCATATCCAGCACGATGCCACCACACAGTGGTACGGCTCCGCCTGCCAGGCCTGTGCCTGCACCCCTTGCAACGATGGGTATGCGGTGTTTCTGGGCAAGTTTAACTATTTCTGATACCTCGGCTGTGGTGGAAGGCATGACCACATAATCCGGGGTGCCCTTAATGTACGAAGCGTCAGAGGAATAACAATACAACTCTGCCGGGTCGTTGGAAATGCGGGATGGAGTGACAATGTTTTGGAGTTTTGCGAGGATATCCATCTGTACTTAGATGGTTTACTATGATAATTAATTGATTCCTTTGGTTCACATAATTCAGAGAAAAAATCACAGTTGGTTTTCGTGCATATTTCTTATTTTGTGCATAGATTATGTGCATATTTCTTTGTTTTATGCATGAATTCTGTGCATATTTTATCAGTTTATGCATGTATTATGTGCATATTTCATTAGTTTATGCACGGATTCTGTGCATAAATTATATATTTGTGCATCCAATATATATTAGATTATGGAAGAGAGACATAAACAGCTGTTAATCAGACAGAATCCATGGTGGAAAAACATAAAAGTAAAGTTGCCAGATTTTGAACGGAGTCTGCTTGAAGAAATACTCAATTATGCTGAATATAAACAGATAATAGCAATAATCGGGTTGAGGCGGGTAGGAAAGACAATATTGATGAAACAGGTCATCAATAAGTTAGATGCACAAAACAATAATATTTGTTACATTTCATTTGATGATATTGACTTTCAAAAATATGATATTGCAGAAGATTTAATTAATTATTTCTTCAAGTATTCAGATGAAAACGCAATGAGATTCCTATTTTTGGACGAAGTGCAGAAATTATCCAACTGGACAGACCTTCTGAAAACATATTATGACACCGAAGAGAATTTGAAAATCTTTATTTCAGGCTCAGCCAGTCTTGAGATTAAAAAATATAAGGAAACGTTGGCAGGGAGAATCCTTACATTCTATTTACCTGTTTTGACATTCAGAGAATTTGTAAGATACTCTGGATTAGAACATAAGATGAGGACAGAGGATATATTCCGTGAATATGACCTGATTTTTTCTGATAGGAAAGAGCAGTATAACGACCTGTTTAAGGAATATCTTCTAAAAGGTGCATTTCCAGAACTGCTTGATGTTGATATAAAAAACATGGATTTTATCAGTAAATACATCAAAGAATCAGTAATTGAAAAGGCAATACTTGATGTGGCCAGATTGACAGGGGAAGATGAAAAGACCATCTATGAACTTTTCAGGTTACTGGCCAACAGTAATGCCCGGTTATTTGAAATAACAAACCTGTCAGGTATTTTAAAGGTCAACAGAAACCTGGTATCCCGCTATATAAATCTGCTTGAAAAATCGTTCCTCATAAAGAGATCTTATAACTTTACTACCAGCGTCGCCAAACAGGTAAGGGGCAGCAAGAAGCAGTATTTTGCCCACAGTTCCATGGTTATGGCATTGCTTGATTATCCGTTTGAGGTGATAGATACAGAAATCGCAGGGCACCTTGTAGAAGGTGTAATCGCAAACAATATTGAAAAATCTGCATTCTGGAGGTCACCCCAGAAAGATGAGGTAGATGTTATTACCAAAGATAAATTGCCAATTGAAGTCAAATACCAATCAAGGATAACAAAGCAGGACATCAAACCTATGCTGAAATTCTGCAGGAAATTCAATGTGGACAGGGGGATTATTGTAACCAGGGATGTGCTTGAAAAACGTGAAATTGATAATATTGAGATTCTATTAATCCCTGCCTGGTTGTTTCTACTATTCTGGGATTAAATTAATAAATTAACATGCCCATCAAGACAATATTCCAATATTAATAAGTGCAGTAAGACCATCACTACTATCCGAGGTT
>DAOWEE010000067.1 GCA_030638625.1 Methanosarcinales archaeon | reverse complement strand
TATTTGCTGATTCAGTTTTCATTTCGGTTTCAGTCTCACTTTTTGTTTCAGTTTCACTCTCATTCATGTTGTCACCTCTATAATAATTATTAATTTTTAAGAGTTACAATTATCTTCTCTTTAAACTATTTATATTTTCGTAACATTTTAAAGCATCAATAATATATATTTAAATGAATTCAATCATATTTTAATATCAAAACATTCCTTTCAAATTGTTGCACCATAATGTCTCGATAATATTTTGGATTTGCCAACATTACTCCAAAAGCAAACCCGAAACATTTTTTAACATCAATACAACATCTATACCAGATTCAAATGAGCAAACAACCTGTACTCAACATACTCAAGGATATATTCCAGGCATGTGAATATGATGTGGATTCTTCCTACATATCGGATATAGTGGCAAGTAAAGGAACATCGGACCGCGTTTATGTCAAACTGGACCGGGAAGTTGACTACAACTCTCTCCGCAGGTTTGCCGATTCCATGAAAAATACCGAAGGCAGAGGGCTATACATCCTGTTAAACGTCGCAACCACTGAACTTTCAGAATTCGCCAACCAGCAGGGACTCATTCTGTGGGACCAGTCTGTATTGGAACAACAGATCGGGAAGGCTATTCTTGCTAACGCTTCAGGGGAACAGATGGAACTGACATTGGAAATACCGATTGCCGAAACTCCCTTTAATATCTTTGAACCTCCTACTGCCCACGTCGAACAGGAAGGGGGCATATTCGGACTTTTTAGTGAACCTTCCACACCGCAAAAGGAACATGAACCAGAACCTGAGCCAGAACCTGAGCCAGAATCTGCATTTAAATGGCCTGAGTTTGATTCGCCTTCAAAAGACGTGGAATGGGGCAGGGACATGAACTTGAATGTGAATCAGAATCGTGCCGTGGACACTCAAGAGCCATCCAGACCTGGTTATCAGGAACCTGAAGATGTGTTAATTAGTATTCCGCTTCCATCTTTTCCCATCAACATGGCGAAGACCAGTGCCATCAAGATAGGTCAGGCAAAGGTTGGAGAGGTACAGGATTTCTTACTGAAGTTCATACCATATTACAGTTACAGGTATGACTTTGAAACAAAAAGGAAATTAGCATCAGAGATTGTGGATCTGGATGGTCAGGGAGAAGGAATGGTAAACGCCATTACTGGTGATAACAAATTTACAAGGATTCCTGGAATTCTAGAATATGCGGACATACCAACTGGAAACTACCATATCAAGGAACCAGTAGTAACAGATAATAAAGCCCAGGAAACAGCACTGAATGCCATTATTGAAAAACATACAACGAAGATAAGCAAAGATGAAGTAAAAGGTGACACCATTGTGTATGAGAACAAGATCATCTCACCAGGCAAGAGTGAAATCAACCTCCCCATCCAGCTTATATACGTGCCAGTCTGGGAAATACATGGTAAAAACAATACTGTTGACATAAATGCCTACGATGGGCACGTAGTTGAAGAACCGCTCGATGATGATGCCGAGTTTGTTTAGGCTTTTGAGCACATGAACAGTGTTGGCAACATGAGCAGTGATGGCTGCCCTGGCTGCCTTGGCTGACATTGATTATTCTTTAGCAGGCAGGTAAGTGTCAAAGCCCGACGATGTTAATATTTGCCCATCAGGAGTTATCAGGAAACACTCGGTATTTTTGACATTCTCTATTAATTCTATACCGCTTTTTG
This sequence comes from Methanosarcinales archaeon, assembly GCA_030638625.1. Taxonomy (GTDB): domain Archaea; phylum Halobacteriota; class Methanosarcinia; order Methanosarcinales; family Methanocomedenaceae; genus Methanocomedens_B. The sequence continues at coordinate 3,779 of DAOWEE010000067.1, read as the reverse complement.
GTCCAAGCACGAAAACTGTTGTAGCAAGAGTGTCTGCTTCCATGGCCGAACCTGCTATTACGGTTGCACTCATGAGACCCTCTGATGAGTATCCTGTCCTGGGGTCGCTGATATGGGAGAGCCGGGCAGATTCATTGAAGTAGCGTTCATAGTTGCCGCTGGTGGCTACTGCCATATTCGATATCTCCATGACCACTATTGATTCACTTTTATCCTCTGGATTGCGAAGACCCACTTTCCATTTAGTGCCGTCAGGTTTTGTGCCGAAATACATGCCATCTCCCCCGGCATTTACAAAACCGCTTTCATATCCACTGTCTTTAAGCATTGCAACCGCCCGGTCCACAGCATACCCCTTGGCTATGCCGTCCGCGGTGATAGACATGCCTTCTGTTTTAAAAGAAACGGTATCGTCGGTAAATGATATATTGCTGTAGTTCACAAGGAGAAGGGTTTCATTTATGTCCTGTCCGGTTGGGAACTCGCCTGCGCTTATTTTGCCCTTCCACAGGTTAAGTATGGGTTTTATGGTAATGTCAAAGGCACCACTGCTGATATTGCCATAATGTATTGACCGTTCAATTACATAAATGAAGTCACCGGATACGTTACTTAATTTTCCTTCTGTGTTCAGGACACTGATTTCACTATCCGGGTCATAGGTGCTCATCAGTCCTTCGATACGGTCAATTTCATCAAATGCACTGTTTATGGCGCCCTGGGCATCGGGGCCGGAACCAATAATCTCCACAGTAACGATTGTGCCCATTGCCTGCCGGTTTTGTGTAATGACTTCAGCACTGTCTGCATTATCAGGTCCGGTCGGCAGATATGTGTATGTATAGATTGTGAATATGGCTATCGTTAATACTATCAATGCTAATATTGAGACAATTGTCCTGCGAAGCTGGTTATCCATGTTATTAGCAAATTGTAGGATATTATATCTATGTTTTGTTATGAAGATTGAAATAATTGTACTGAATAACTAACAATTCTCCGTTTTCCGCACACATTATACATAATTAATCGGGTACTATTAAGCCTTTCAAATTTAAAATCGAAAGTTATAAGCCTTAAAAACATGCCATCAAAATTGATTATAATGAGGAATAAAAATCAGATCGGTACGATTTCATTTGTTTTAACCATCCTGATACTTTTGGCGATATTGCAATATGTTAATTTCCAGTCATCTCCTGAGAAGGTGATACCCGACGGTGCAGTAGAAGTGCTATGGGTGAATTACATAATCGAAATTATAGTTGCTTTTGGTACTATCGGCTTGTTTTCAATCACACTGATCATGTATCGTAAATTCAGTAAATCTGAAGGACAACATCAAGAGGTAGAGAAGACGGCGAACAAATCTTCGCTGATTGAACGTTTTTCTCCAATCCAGATCATTGTCCACGCAGTGACAGGGATATCTATTTTGACTTTGTATTTAACAGGTATACCGCTGTTGTATCCTGAACATCTGGGATGGATAACAGATCTGATAGTACTATCGAGAAACATGTTCCTTCATAGACTGGCAGGATTGGGATTGTTGTCAGCTGCGATTTATTATCTGATATACACTGTCCAGTATGTAAAATACGTGGACAAAGGGTTTGCAAAAAACATCATCCCTACACTCACGGACATCAAAAGTGCCATATCTGATATATTGTTCGTTTTGGGTAAAAAAGAACAAAAATATGAGTCACACAAATTCAACTGGCTTGAGAAAGTGGATATCTGGAGTGTTGCATTGTTTGACGGCTTGATAATGTGTGTTACGGGTGTTATAATCTGGGCTCCGTGGTTATTTTCATCATTAATTCCCACATCTTATATTTTGAGCATAAATGTGTTACACGGTGGATTTGCTGTGTTAAGCCTGTGCGGCATATTGTTGCATTTCTATGTAGTACATCTTACTCCACACCGGTTCCCCATGGACTTTAGCATCTTTACCGGTACAGTACCTTTACAGGAAGCTGAGGAGGAATATCCACTATGGGTAAAAGAAGTAGGTGATAAATCATGATTAAGCGAATCGGCACACCTATCGTACTGGTTTCTTTACTGACATTTGTGTTGGTTGAAACAAATATCCTGACAACAGGTATAATCATCACAATAGGCCTGAACGTGGCTATGCTGCTTGTAGTCATTCAGATACTGGCACTGCTTCTCGGCATAAAGCGGTCACTAGGTATATTTAATAAAATGGAACAAAGCCCACTTTATTCACCTGTGAGGGAAGGGTTCATACATTCTCAAAAAGAGGAGCAATAACACGTTTAGTTATAATTACAGGAGCAAATCAAATGGGTATTAAGGAAAGTCTGGAAGCGGCTTCAAATGTTTATGTTAAAGAAAATCTGCTCATGGTTGCCATAAATGGAAGTATTGTGAACAATGGCTGGAAGTTGCTGGAGGAGAGTTACAGTTCCTCTGATTTCTTTTCATTGTTCAGTAAAAAGGACAGTCCCTTAAAACGCATGTCTATTAAAGCATCAGCATTGGGTAATATGCTGAAGGTGAATTTCATTGGTGAAAGGGCATCCAGGAGTTCAATGGAAGATATCATTGAATCCAATATTTATGAGATATCCAAGACGATGAATGTCAACATGTATGTCACTGATGATATTGAATTGCAAAATGAAATACTGATACACAATACGGTTTGTCTTGTTATCAGGGAACTTGAAGATAAATTAGCATAATCGAGGAATTGACTTGATGAAAATGCGCACACTGTCTATAATAATGATTCTCACTGCTTTGGTAGTGATATTCTTTGGCAATCTTAGTTACAATAATTACCAGGCACAGGCTTCTCATTACATAAAAGGTAATATGTGGGATGAAAATACCTGTGGCGGCTGCCATCCGGGAGTATATGAAGACGTGAATAATTCATACCATGTGATGGGGGATGTCGGGTATATGGCAATTAATGACTGGTCACCTCTTCACATTAACTTGATTGAAGGGGATTACACTACTGAACTGGCCCGTGAATGGGGCCTCCAGGAACCTGAAAGTGGCAGTATCAACTTGGTTATTGACAGTAATGACAATGTTGTAGGCCATACTACTTCTGATTGCAGGGTTTGCCATCTGAAAGGTGAAGGTGATTTTGATTGGCTCCAGTTACTTGAAGCACCACCAGTCGAGAGTAATGATGATTCCGATACGTTTGATGATGTATTTCTGGGCACGCCTTCAGATGAGGTGTGTGCTGACCGGTGCCATAGGGTAGATGTTCCTATACGGGCAGTAATGTGGTCTGGTGATGATTATGCGGAATATGATGCTCATGCCAATGCAAGTGTTGGCTGTACAGAGTGTCATACAACCCAGACTCACCAGATTGGCCGCAACAGGACCATTGACAGCATGAATCCTGATGTATACCCTATGCAGCAGTGTATAGACTGTCATTTTGAAGTCACCCACGGCATGTACACAGACGCCCATCTGGTAAATGTGTCATGCGAGTCATGCCATATTCCAATGCTTAAAGGGGGTCAGTTACCTGGTGGTTCCCCACTACTTTCAGTGGATTGGACAAGTGGTCACAGGGTAAATGAATACAGGGTGGAGGATTTCCAGCCAGTGCTGGCTTGGTTCAATGGTACCGTAGAGGGTATCCCATATCCGTCCCATAGAAATGATTCGGGAGTCTTCCTGAAGCCATTAAACGTCATTAAAGTATCATGGTGGGACGAGGGCAGCGATGAGGAAATTGCACAAGACCCGGATAACAGTTCAAGTTGGGG
>DAOWEE010000148.1 GCA_030638625.1 Methanosarcinales archaeon | reverse complement strand
GAATGGGGAACTAACCCTGTAAAAGTAGGAATCCAGCATCATTCAGATGACCCTGCCAATGGCAGTATCTGGAACAAGACCCTCGAACCGTTCTGGACAAATGTTGCGCATACAATAACATTTGTTACTGGCTGGCAGAACAACTCTGTACGGGGATTTTTAACTGATTTTGCAGCCATGCAGGATTCGAATGTATCAGCTGGCATAATAAGTGAGAACACTACAGATGATTCGTTTGCAGGGTATTATCCGGCCAATACTGATTTTGCTGCGGATGCAACAGGGTGGATATCAACTGACACGTTAAGCGGGACAAGTGAATATTCAGGTACTATCGGTAATACACCGGGTTCGATAACAGTTTATTCAATGAAAAGGAACAATGTTGTGGATTCATACTGGAATGCAAGTTTCAATTACCCAAGAAGCAGTAATGTTGCAGAGGCAACATTAAAACTTGACAGTATGCTTGTCAGTGCTGTTGACATGGATACAACAGCCACCAGGACAATAAATGTGAGCATAGATGATAATAGCGGAAATGTTACTGAAGTCTACAGCAGGATTTTACCTTCGAATCCTGAATCTCAGTGGGTGGAGAGTGGAGATATATTAGTTCAAAATCCCGACACCGTGTTCTGGAAAAATGGGGGTTATACTCTCAGTATCAGGACAAGGTTTTCTACCCTGAATACAAAAACGGTCAATGTAAGAACCGCATATGATAATGTCCATGTGGATGTTTATGAAGTGGATTATAAGAAATACAATTTCACATTATATTTTAATAATACTCCACTCGGTGACAGATATAGTCTGTTCATAGGATACCATTCGCACATGGAATCTGCAGAGCTATATGTTAAGAACAATTCTCTTTTTGAATTAAAAGCTAATCTTGACGTTGGCGCATTCACCAATGCAATAATACCACTTAGCGTACAGGAATTTAATAATGGAAATATCACAATTCGCATCAATGACAGTAACGGTCCCGGTGAGACTGCTGCTGATATTGATGTACATGCATCCTGGCTGGACATAGAATACCTGTTTGTACGTTCATATGGTTGGGCGAACAATACATATCTCCATAGTGCATGTGAATACTGCCATTCACCTAAAAACCACAATGAATATGCGCTGGGATTACCGTATTATTTTATGGGTGATAATTACGGAGGTCAACAGGTGAACGAATCGACTAACTGGTGTGCCTCATGTCACTACCAGGGCTATGTAAGCGGTGGAAATAGTTACTCTGATATGGTAAATTCTTTCCTGAACCACAGTCTCCCAGTACCACCTGAGATTACAGGACATCCTGCATATGGCGTTAATGCATCCATAGACCCTGATTATTTTGACCATGCAGGCTTTAGTTCATACAATGACTCCGAATGCTGGTCCTGTCATAAAGGAAATCTTTCTGAGGGTGTGAATAGTACTGTCTTTGTGCATTATGTCTCGGTTGGCGTTTCAGAATCTGTGAATTTTAGTGTAAACAAAACCATTGCACTTGGCCCGGGTTTTGATAACTATACAGTTACGCTTAACCTGACAAATCCTACCAATTTTAACCAGACCAACCTCAGTGTCTATGACCTGGTACCGGTCAATTTTACCATCATAAACCCTGTGCCACTTTACAATGGGTCCAATGCAACCAGATACTACTGGACCATGAATCTCACGGCAGGGGAAAGTAAAATTTTAACTTACAGCATGGTGGGCACCGGGCGGTATAACATGAGCGATGCTTTCACAGTGGGGTTATTCTAATGATATGCTGGAAGAGGGGCATCCCGATTTTATTATTAATGTCGTTACCCCTGCTGTTAATTTCGCAGGTATCCGCATTTCCATTGAACCTTCAACTTAGCACTACCGAGTACATCAACGGGCTGGTATTCTATTCTGACGGCACATACAGCCTTGATAATGCTACAGGGTCACTTTTCATAACCAATCCCTCTTTTAACCATACTGTAGCTGATATAAATATTAATTTCAGTAGCGGTATTACCCCATCCAGTATACATGTAAATGATCTGGGTTACAATATTACCACGGTAGAATCATACCAGATTGCCAGTTCTGCCATTAGCCTGCCTATGGCAGTGGTCGAAACTTTAACACCTGCCGCATTCGTACCAGACACGAACCAGACAATCGTTTTCAATGTGACG
>DAOWEE010000199.1 GCA_030638625.1 Methanosarcinales archaeon | reverse complement strand
ATAGACGTGCCCGCTTCTCAGGAGAGTCCACGGCCTGTCGTATCATCAGGTAAGCGATGTAAATGAAGAAAAGCACAAGTGATGTATTAAGTCGCACATCGCCGGGTGGCCAGTAATGTCCCCATGCAGACCCGGCCCAGATTGAACCTGTGATGAGGGTAAGTCCTCCAAACAGTACTCCTGCCTCAGCCGAGGTTGCAGCTTTGATATCCCATTCCTGCTTGCTGGTGCGGAGATAGAATATACTGAAAATGAATACCAGCAGGAAGGCCAGGTATGATGTCAGCGCAATAGCGATATGGAAGTATGCGATGTGGAAACTATAGACATAGTTTGTCCACTGGGCATCGGTGGATATATATTGTACCAGCCCTTCAGAATCGGTGTATGTGCCCCGCTCACCCGGGTTTATTGGCACGGGTGCGTAGAAGAGAATGACTCCAATTGCTGCGAGCATTAAAACAACGGTGGCTGCATATAGAATTTTTTTATTATTATTGTTTTTCATACTTTTCATCCCTGCTAAAGCCCATTTTCATGATTTGAGATATTATTAGATGTTTCATGTGTATTAAATGATTTTGAAAAAATATGTTTCAAATACACGATAAGTATAAATGTCATGACAGTAGATAATTTTTTTATTGCAATTTTAAACGATTGCGTATATGATATGAAAGTAGATGTTGCTTTTAATTTTAAGGAGGTAATATTTTATGGATATTGTCGAAGCTGTCAAGTTTCCCGCAAATGACGTTGAATGGATAAAAAAAATGGTGATTGGTGGTCTGCTAATGCTAATACCCATTGTAAATTTTATTGCACTGGGATATTATATCAAAACTATGCGTGGGGGCATTGATGGCAAATCTGGCCTGCCTGAATGGGATGATTGGAGTAATCTGTTTGTTAAAGGATTGCTTGTAATCATTGTGGTATTTATTTATATGCTCATACCATTGGCTGTAATGTTTATGTCAATAGGTGGAGCTGCAATCTCGTCAATCGCATCAGGTGATGTATCCCATGCCAGTATAGGTACAATTATCGGAGGTTCCTTGTTGAGTGTGTTTCTGATGTTTATTGTGTGGCTGCTGTTACCGATGGCATTATCAATATATGCCAAAGAAGATTCGATAGGTGCTGCATTTGGGATTGGAGAAATATTATCGAGAATAAAATCTGTTATTGGAGAATACATAATTGCAATAATTGTCTTATATGCATTAATGTTAATAGTCAGTTTCATTGCCGTTATTCCTTTCATAGGCTGGGTGGTAATGATTTTTGCACACTTTTATGTAATTCTCGTAGCTGCAAATATGTTCGGTAAAGTCTACGCAGCATCAAGTGCCTGATAAGGAAAAGATCAGAATTCCCTGGTATTTTCCAGGGAAACTTTTTTTATAAAAATTGAGAATTGACAGCAAGGGTTAATTAAGAAAATAATCCTGCTGCCAATTTAGCCATAATGGATTAAGAACAGCTTGCTTAACAATTAAATATCTATCCACTATACCTTTACCACATAGGTATTTGCTATTTTGTCTTCCCAGTTCTGTTTATTCTTATCGAATAACATCCAGATAAAACCGATATATATTGGGATCGAAGCAATAATGTAACCAATTACCCTCAATAATCCTTTCTTATACGTTAATGGTGTTCCATCGGTAGATACTACTTTGATATTCAGCATTTTCTTGCCTAATGTCTGTCCCGATGTGCCATAAAAATATATGAAATAGCCGAAGTAAACAATAAGCATAATTGCCCAGCTCAGGAGAGAAATTGCCAATACTACCGTTTGATTGTTCATCAATGCAAGACTACCTGCTAAAGCAATTGCAGCGACTATCCATATTGCAATAGTGAGTAATACATTATCGATCATATATGCTATAAATCTTATAAAAAAACCTGCTTTTTCATTAATTTCTTCATTCAAAAGAAAACCTCCTGTTTTTCACTATAAAAGATATATTATAGTTGTATATATAATCTTCTTACATTTATAAATATTTGATTTCGCCCAGAATAATTGAATCTGGCAATTCCTTACAGAACCCAACATGCCATCAAAACTAGAAATAACAACTATTTTATCCTTCCACATCCATTTATGGTTTCGATGAAAGTATACAAAGACTATGATGACCTGCCAAAAATAAAACTTCCTAAAGGGCAGGAAGTGTTTATCAGTGACAGTACAATCCGGGACGGCTCACAAATGCCCGGTATTGTGATGTCCAAGAAACAGAAATTACAAATATTCGAATATCTCCACCAGATGGGGATAGAGAAACTGGAAACATTTGTATTTAACCAGCGTGACAAGGAAGCAGCCAAGGAAATGTTGAACAAGGGGTATGAATTCCCTGAAGTTACCGGGTGGGCAAGGGCAAACCCTGCCGATATTGATATTGTGCTGGAAATGGATGGAATAGAGGAAACAGGCATACTCATGTCAGTCTCTGATTCACATGTTATCGACAAGATGGGGCTCCCATCAAGAGAAGCTGCCGAAGAGAAATATGTTGATGCATTACAATATGCTGTGGACCATGGACTGCGCACCAGGGCTCATATCGAGGACATGACCCGAGCCGATAACTATGGGTTTGTATTCCCGCTGATTCAAAAACTAATTGAAATCGACCCGGATTGTACCATCCGTCTTTGCGACACATTAGGAATGGGAGTGCCTTTTGAAGGCGTAGATGAACCTTATGGCATCCCAACAATGGTCAAATACCTGAAGGATGAGCTCGGGGTCAAGAATATCGAGACACATATCCATGATGATTTCGGTCTGGGAGTAGCCAACTCACTTGCAGGATACTGGCACGGCGCCAACTGGTCAAGTCTGACGTTTTTGGGTATAGGCGAGCGTGCAGGCAATACCGAAATAGAGAAAATAATGCTGTTCCTGAACCAAAGAGTTGAAGGGTTTGAAAAGTACAATCTGGAAAAAGTCACAGAGTTTGCAAAGTTCATGGATAAGGAAATGGGTATCAGGGTGCCACGCAACAAAGCTGTGGTAGGCAGGAATATTTTTGCACATGAAAGCGGCATCCATACCGCCGGAGTTATCAAGAATCCATTCACTTATGAAGCTTATCTGCCAGAGGTTGTAGGTGGGAAACGACAACTTCTGATAGGTGATTCCTCTGGAATGGAAGTGCTAAGGCATAAAGTAGAGGAGACATTGAATGAACTTATGGGCTTAAGAGCAAAAGTGTTGAAGCGGGACCCGCGACTTAAAGCCATACAGACCGACATACAGAGGCTCTATGATAAAGAACTGAGGATATCGTGCATCTCAGATGAGGAATTGAAGGGTTACGTTGAAAAATACTTCATGTTCGATCCTTTAGTAGAATCCGATACCCATGAAAAAGCCGAGAAAAACTAATTAAAGTTCATAAATATTTATGCCGGCAGACAAAGCTGCCGGACGTTCTTTTTTTAAAAAATTCATTTCATTTTAGCAATAATGGCATCCGTCATTTCGCTTAATTTTGCGCTGCCACCCATATCATAGGTAGTGTGTTTGCCCTCTGCTATTACAGCTTCAGTTGCATCAAATATGGCTTTTGACTGCTCTTTCTCACCAAGATAATCCAGCATCCATGCCCCTGCAAGTATAGTAGCCACCGGGTTGACCTTATCCAAGCCTGCATATTTTGGTGCTGAACCGTGGGCCGGCTCGAACATGGCATAACCTTCACCGATGTTAGCGGAATATATTAACCCGATACTGCCAACCAGAGCACTGCACTCTTCGCTGATGACATCCATGAACAGATTGGTTGACAATAAAATCGACTCGTTGAACATCTGGGGATTCTTGATTAACTGCTGGGCAATGTTGTCGATGTGGTATTCCCATACTTCCATGTCAGGATAGTCCTGATGTACCTTCTCCACCTCTTCAAGGAATGTGCCGCAAGTCAGTTTCAGGATATTGCTCTTATGGATGGGCACCACTGTCTTCCATCCCCTGCGCTTTGCCTCTTCAAATGCATATCTGGCAATGTTGCTGCTCTGGGTGCGGGTTATCTTGCGTATGGCAATATAAACATCATCTGTAAGTTTGACTTCTTCACCGATATACAATCCTTCGGTACCTTCCCTGACACACACGAAATCCACATCACCCAGTGGTTTTGCCGTATTCGGGAATGTCTTTGTCGGCCTGACATTTGCATAGAGGTTGAATTTCTGTCTTATGGACACGGCCACGCTTCTGGGTGAACCAGCACCGCCAGGCGTGGTTGTAGGTCCCTTGAAACATGCATCAGTCTCATCAAGCAGGTCCCAGGTCTCCTTTGGAATAAGTGAATCGCCACCGTTTGCTTCCCACCAGGCGGCCCCTGCCTCGCAGGGTATGAACTCTACATTCGTACCAGCGGCCTGGGTCACTGCTAACATGGCGTCTACCAGTTCCGGTCCCACGCCATCTCCTTTAATTACTGCTGCTTTTTTACTCATAATATTTCACATCTGTTTCTATATTCAAATTGAGCCATAATATGGAATTATTTCATTTAAGGGCTTCGAATGCCTTAATAACAATTCACCTTTAAATGTCGCCTGCTTTTTCAACAGGCAAGGTTATGAAGAAGGTAGTTCCAACTCCCAATTCACTCTCAACCCGGATTTTGCCACCGTGAGCTTCAATGATGTGCCTGGTTATGGTAAGTCCAACCCCGCTTCCTCCGTAATTCCTGGTGGTTGTGGAGTCTGCCTGGTAAAATTTCTCAAATATCTTATCCTGGTCATTCGTGTAAATTCCAATGCCAGTGTCCCTCACTAATATCTCGAAATGCCCGTCGGTATATCTTGACTTTACTTCTACGGTACCGCCTTTTTCATTGAACTTAACAGCATTATCCAGGAGTTTTGTGAGTGCATAAGCCAATTGTTGTGAGTCAGCCTTAACTTGCAAATCCTTTTCCAGTGAAGTAATTATTGTAATGTCCTTTAGTCTTGCTTTTTGTTTCACAATTTTCAATGATGTGTCAAGTACATCATTGAGGTTAACATTCTCATAATTAAGCTTGATGGGGCCGCTTTCACTTATAGCGATTTCCAGCAGGTCCTGAATCATCTGGTTCTGCTTGTCAATGGCATTGATAGACTTTTCAAGAAATTCATTTCTTTTTACAGGGTCGGCTTCATGAATCGCCAGTTCTGTGAAACCTCTCATGATAGTCATGGGTGTACGGAGTTCGTGGGAAATGTTTGAGATAATGTTGCTTTTCATTTCATCTAGTTTCTTGAGTTCTGTTACGTCCTTTATGACCACGACATATTTAGCCCCCCCACCGACCACAATATCTTTATGGCTAACCATTAAATCCCTTAAACTCCCGTCCTTTGAGATGATTTGTGTTTCATATGGTTTTCCCATCCCTTTTTGAACCTCTTTCCAGCGCTCAAGCATGAAATTGTGGTGATCAGCAGGAATGATGGTCATAAAATGCTTCCCTATAAGGTCTTTCTCTTCATAACCCCCAATCTCAAAAAAAGCCCTGTTGCAAAACTCGAACCGACCATTTGAATCGATAACATTGATGCCGTCGTGGCTGCCCGAAATAATGGTATCAAGATATTTACTGGTTTCAAGGATTTTTTGGTTGGCAGCATCCTTTTCATGAATTAATATTTCAAGTTTTTCTGCCATTGTATTGAATGTGACGGCCAAATCCCCAATCTCATCTTGTGAATCTACATTGACCTTATAATCCAGATTACCTTTTCCAAGCTCCAATGCACCTTTCTTTAGTGAAAGTATGGGCCTGGATATGTATGTTCCGGCACCGTATGCCAGCAGAGCTCCTATTAGCATCGAAATGGTAATCAATCCTAAAGAAAAAAGCATTGAACGGGATAATATTTCATTCATATGTGCTTCCGACATCCCTACATGTGCCTCCCCAATCCTTCCTTCCAGGACAGGATATGCGATGTCATCAATAATTTCACTATCGAGCTCAATGCGCTTGATAGAAGATTCCCTAATAGCCGGATTTACAGCCTTCAGGGCAGACGGGAATCCTCCTTCGAACGTATGCACGATAACATTCCCTTCTCCATCCAGAATGAACACATAAGCAACATCAGATTCGGCAATTATTATATTTTCTATGAGGTGCTGTAATTTTAATACATCATCTGTAAGTATCGGGTTGACACTGTTCTCTGCCAGGTTACGGGTAATTGAAATACCTTTATCCTGCAGTTCGGATGTCATCATTGCAGTTTGAAAATTAAATAAATAAACACTTGAAACAATCCCAATAATTAATATAATGGATGTAACGGCCAGAATTAATTTAGTCCGTATGCTGTATCCTGATATTGGCTTTAAGAGGGTGTCAAGATAATAATTTACAGGTTTCATGTTAAGTTTCTATTTTACAACTGCGCACAAAATCATATTCACTGTCATTAATCTCAACAAATCTGTCAATTTTAATATGTTCCAGAATCTCTGCACCTTTTGGATCTTTGTGCATGGTCAGGAATATATTTTTGAGTTCCTTCTTTAATTCAGGTTCAGTATCAGGGTGAACCACCACAGGTGGTATCCCGTATGGGTCGGATATTGTTATAATTTTTGTCTTTGATGTAAACTCAGGGTTCATTTCGTCAGAATAATCCCAAATCAAGCTATCCACTGCAGCACCATCCACGAGATTCCTGGCTACGGCTTCTATGGATTTATCATGACTGCCGGTGTAGATATAACTGGAAAAGAACGAATCAGGTGTTTCATTCATCAGTGCCAGCATGTATGTGGGTGAGAGCTTTCCTGTATTTGACAATGGGTCGGTAAATGCAAATTTCTTGCCCCTGAGGTCTTCAAGACTTTCGGCTTCGTTGTCATTTGATACTATTATGTATGAATAATAATAAGGTTCACCCTGAACTAACGGTGCAACCAGAAGCTCCATCCCGAACTTATCATGACCTTCAACATATGCACCAGTACATACAAACCCGACATCAATAGACTGGGTTTCAAGCATGTTATTAATTTCCAGATAAGTTTCACGCTGAACCAGTTCAACAGGACGGCCAGTTCTTTCTGATACATAATCCAGCAAATCCTGGTAATATATCATCGTATCTTTTGGAGAGACCATAGCTGAAACAGCAATTATCAGAGGCTGTATCTCTGGTTGTGTAACGTTTGTCAGTTCGACTTCATCAAGAGATATCTTTTCAGCAGGTTCCAGCCCAAAACAGCCGGCCGATGATAAAGTGATTCCAATTATAAGAAAAATGAATGGAAAAGTATATGTTTTCGATATTTTTTGCATATCGCGCCCTCACTTTGCAAGTCTATATGCCGTTTTTTTCATTGATATATAGACATATAGTCTATTACTTATATATTTGTTATACCCTTATCAATTTCATTCATCTGATAATTTGCCAATTCTACCGAATTCGCTTCTCACCGATTCTATCGAATTCGGCCCTCAATCCATTGTAGGCCGTATCAATTTCCTCAGCCTTGTTATCCAGATTCCTCAGGTGAGTCTGGTGGAACACTCTCCATTTTTCATCTATTTCACCAAAACGCCTTGACAGCACCGCCATCGATGCCTGTACCTGCT
>DAOWEE010000376.1 GCA_030638625.1 Methanosarcinales archaeon | reverse complement strand
GGCACTGATACCCCTTAAGGGCAGGACCATATTGGAACATAATCTGGATTTGCTTGAAGGACTGGTAGATGAAGTCATTATATCAATGCGAGATGATGAGCAAAAGTCCATTCTGGAGGAATATACAGGAAACCGACCCATTGTTGTAGACCATTACACAGATGTAGGTCCGCTGGCAGGTATTCTGGAAGGACTGAACGTGACAGAGGGAGAATATGTATTTATTACTGCGTGTGATATGCCTTTTCTGAATGCAGAGGTTGTGGAGATGCTGTTTGATCGTGCCAGTGACCATGATGCAGCCATTCCTGTATGGGATAATGAAATACTGGAGCCCCTGCATGCCGTATACCGCGCCAAACCCATGGCAATTGAGACCGAAAAGGCCATCAAGAGTGGTGATAAGATTGCGCTGGCACCGATCTTTAAGCTGGAAGATGTGGTATTCGTGGATATGGAAGAGATAAGGGCCGTGGATCCCGAACTCAGGACATTTATCAACATCAATACCATGGAAGATATGGAGCAAATACAGGAGGAATGAAATGCCACCTATCATATGTATCGTTGGGCAATCCGGTCGCGGAAAGACCACGCTTATAGAAGGGATAATATCAGGACTTTCAGCAAGAGGGTACTCTGTGGGTACTGTCAAACATCACTATCATGACGATTTTGAGATCGATCATGAAGGAAAGGATACATGGAAACATGCCAGAGCCGGGGCTCAATCGGTTTCCATCTCATCCCCCACCATGTTCGCTCTTATAAAAAGGGTGTCAGATGAACTTACTCTTGACGAGATTGCAGCTTATATGGAGGACAGGGACGTTATCCTGGCAGAAGGATTTACCAGGTCTGACAAACCCAGGATCGTGATCGTCACAAATGAAGATGATATTGCCCACTTCAGTAGAGGAAGGGAAATCGTAGGCACTATCAGGGATGCATTGGACAGGGAGCAACTTGGAGTATTGATTGATACCATAGAAGCTTTGATCAGGGGCAGTCAGTGAGCAATGACCTTCGTAAGATGCAGTTTTTTGATACTTGTCATCATTCTCTCAATTGGACTTTCGGGTTGTGCCGATAATGAGAATAATACTATCACGGTATCTGCAGCCGCCAGCCTGAGGGGAGTATTTGATGAACTGGCAGATGAATTCGAACAGGCCAACCCCGGAACGAGCGTGAACGTAAATTATGCCAGCAGCGGGATACTCAGAACCCAGATCGAACAGGGTGCACCAGTGGATGTCTTTGCATCGGCGTCAATTGAGCATATGGATATCCTGCAAACTGAAGAAATAATCCTCATTAATTCACGAACGAATTTCGCGAGAAACAGTCTGGTACTTATAGTACCCCGAAACAGCGATGTAAATACCACACTGGAAAATCTTAAATATGCTGACCGGATCGCATTGGGGGACCCTTCCCATGTCCCGGCAGGAAGATATGCGAAAGAGACATTGGAATCGATAGACCTGTGGCCTGAACTTGAGGATAAGATAATATATACTACTAATGTGAAGCAGGTGTTGGATTACGTTTCCAGAGGGGAGGTTGATGCCGGGTTTGTATATGCGACTGATGTTACAGGAAGTGACAATGTTGCCCGGAAAGTCCCGAATTCTTTGCATACACCCATAATATATACGGCAGCAGCCTTGAAAGAGTCAAAGCATCCGGAGACGGCAGCAAGATTTGTACAGTTCGTGACCGAGAGTGATGAGACCTTGGCACAATACGGATTTATTTCAATCAAGGATGTTTAGTATGAATCATGAAATATGGTTTTCCCTGTTGCTTTCGCTTAAGGTATCTGTTTTGGCGACCTTTATAATCACCATAGTAGGGACAGCTGTGGCATATATCCTGGCCAGATATGATTTTAAAGGAAAGGACCTGCTGGATGCGGTAACAACACTACCGCTGGTTCTTCCTCCATCGGTCACAGGTTATTATCTAATAATACTGCTTGGAAGAAACGGGTGGATAGGAGGCCAGTTATACGAACTGACAGGCTTATCTGTGATGTTTACATGGCAGGCTGCTGTCATTGCTGCGGTTGTGGTGGCCATGCCTATAATGATAAGGATAGGCCGGGCTGCCATTGAGTCAGTAGATCAGAACCTTGAGATAGTCTCGTACAGCCTGGGTAAATCCAGGATCCAGACCATATTCCACATCACCCTACCGCTGGCCAGGAAAGGTTTGTTAGCAGGAGTGATCCTGAGCTTTGCCAGGGCACTGGGCGAGTTCGGGGCCACTTTAATGGTGGCAGGCAACATACCGGGCAGTACCAATACCATGCCATTGGCCATTTACGGGGCCATGATATCAGGGGATACAAACACTGCCAACCTGCTGGCTCTTGTGCTCACAGCAGTTTCCTTTGCAATCATTTATCTTACATTCAAGACCGGGAGGTGGCTGGATGGGACTTGATATTAAAGTCACCAAACACTTTCCATCATTCACCCTGGATGCCGGGTTCAAGGCAGATAGCGGGATGGT
>DAOWEE010000329.1 GCA_030638625.1 Methanosarcinales archaeon | reverse complement strand
ATATCCTTCTCCTGCCCGGTAAAGCACTCCAGATGCGCACCCGCCAGCCAGCACCATGGCCACACCGAACAACAATCCCCCAATCACGTTGTGAAGTCCCAGTGTTTTAATCTGGAATTCTATCAGCCCCAGGGACTCAACCGCAAAAAAGCCAATGGATGTAAAGATTATTGCATATATCACACCCTTTGCAAGGTAGGTATCCTTTGTTAAAAACAGGTCCCTTGCCGCCGATGCCATGCAGAACCTGCCCCGCTGGAGCACAATCCCGAAGACAATCCCGAACAATAACCCGACCAGTAGCGAATTCATCAGACCAGCCTCACAATTATTTTTGAACCAACATACGCGCCCACGACTATGAACGCGCCCCCCACGATGCTGGCAATAGAAAACTGGGGCACGCCAGATAGTATATGCCCCACGTTGCACCCGTTACCTATGCGCTCACCCAATCCCATCAGCATGCCGCCGATAAACGTATATGCAAGCCATTTCCGCTCTTGCGGCACCCTGACTTTAAAATCACGCCCCATATTCGCTGATATGAAGGCACCTATTACAATTCCGATTATCAGCATTACGAACCAGTTTACCTGGGGCGCAAATGTCTGGAAGTGCAGGTTTGATGAAACATGGGATGGTATAACAAGATTTTCAATGGCGGCAACCAGTTTCATTTCTGCACCGCCGATGCCCCATGGGCTGCTGAAATATAAAAAAAGAAGTGTGTTCAATACAGCCAGTATCAGCCCTGTAACCCACGGCGGAAGGTAGCGCATTGTTAATCAACTACTGCTATGGAATATTTACGGTGATTTCAAACTCCAAACCTTTTTCATCAAAGTTAAATTCAATCTCACGTTTGTCCATCTCCATTGGGATGGACCGTCGTGCTGGTGGATGGTCACTGACTACTGTAAGTGTATCACCGCTATGCATTGCAGCAATCTTCTTGATTGTCTTAAGCAGCGGAACAGGACAAATATCTCCTCTTGTATCCAGAATTTCTAAACTCATAAAATATCTCCCACAGATGCTATGAACCTTGTATTCCTATATCGCAGCATTTACTGCCATGATTACAGGAAAAATCAACTGCGGTTTGTTTTTCACCAAGGATTATTTCGATTACGCCGCTGACCAACCCTCCTTCCAAATGACATGTCGGGTCATCATCTTCTCTTTGCATGACTGATGAAGGATGATTGCACAATTTGAATGAGACTGAATGATTCTCAAGGTCGATATTTGTAAAATCTATATTCCCCCATCCAGTATTTCTCAGGATTATAGAACTTATCTCTATTATCTGGGTTTCTATATCCAGTTCCCTTAAATCAGGAAATTGTTTGTAGGTCAGTTCAGCGTATCGCTTACCCATACCATATCCAACTTCTCTCAAAATGGCACCGGCTCCGGACCCGAGAAATTTCAGGACTGTATTTGTAAATGATGCAAACGATTCAGTGAACAATATTGTACAAGGCTCTCCCATCATAAGGGGATGGTCAATTTCCTCATCTAGCCATATATATGGTATTGACTTTTTTTCTGGCATATACTCTCCACCTGAAACATTTTTTATTTTCAATTCAATAAAAGTCTATGGTATAGTGAGAGTTTATTACACTTATATATTTGGTTAATACTGAGTTATCTCATCAACACCTGAAAAGATGGCTAATTATCAATAGTTTTATACAATATTACACCCCACCCAGACCATTAGATTTTCATGAGCCGCAAGTACGATTATAGTAAACTGGGCCTTATGGCAGGCCTGGAGATACACCAGCAGCTGGATACAGAGGAAAAACTGTTCTGCGGCTGTCCAACTACGTTAAGGGATACTGCAGATTCTAATTTTGAATTTTTCAGGTATTTGCGCCCCACCCGCAGCGAGATGGGGGAAGTGGACCGGGCCGCGGCAGAAGAAGCAATGGTGACCAGACGTTTTATCTATAAAGCTTATGGAACCACTTGCCTTGTAGAGAATGATGAGGAACCGCCCAGGGAATTGAACCGTGAGGCACTGGATATCACTCTACAGATTGCAAAAATGCTCAATATGCGCGTGTTTGATGAGATTCATACCATGCGCAAGATAGTGATAGATGGTTCCAATACCTCTGGATTCCAGCGTACTGCCCTGGCATCCACTGGTGGATATATGGAGACCAGCCAGGGAAATGTTGGAATCGGTGTGTTGTGCCTGGAGGAGGAGGCTGCCAAGAAGGTGGAGGATAAGGGAGACAGCGTGATATATTCCCTGGACCGGCTAGGCATACCCCTGGTTGAGATTGGGACCGAGCCCGATATTGTATCTCCGGCCCATGCCAGGGAGACGGCTGAACTTATCGGCATGCTGCTGCGCTCAACAGGCAGTGTTAAGCGGGGTTTGGGTACCATCAGGCAGGATGTGAACATCTCCATTGCCAGGGGCGCCCGGGTGGAGGTCAAGGGTGTGCAAGCCCTGGACCTTATCGAGACCATTGTGGAGCAGGAAGTTGAGCGGCAGGTGAACCTGCTGGATATCATGGAAGAGTTGCAATCCCGAAATGCAGATGTTTCCGGGGATATTATTGATGTTACTGGCCTGTTCGCCCAGAGCCAGTCCAAGGTCATTAAGAAGGCACTGAAAAAGGGTGTAGTGATGGCAGTGAAGTTGGCGGGTTTTGCGGGTTTAGTGGGCCGTGAAGTGCAGCCCGGCCGCAGGCTGGGTACTGAACTCTCTGACTATGCTAAAAAGTCAGGTGTGGGCGGAATATTCCATACCGATGAACTGCCTGCATACGGCATAACCGCTGATGAAGTGGATGCCCTGCAGAAGGCCGTGGGTGCCATGGAAGGGGACTGTGTCATAATGGTGGCAGACCTGGAAGACCGTGCCCGTGGGGCTATGCAAATGGCGATAGAGAGGGCACGGATGGCGCTGGATTCTGTGCCGGAAGAGACAAGGCGGGCACTGCCTGACGGCAACTCAGCCTACATGCGACCTCTGCCCGGAGCGGCGCGGATGTATCCTGAGACTGATGTCCCGCCCGTGGTTGTGACACAGGATATGCTGGATGCTGTCAAATTGCCTGAACTGCTGCCCCAGCGCAAGGACAGGTACATGAAAGAATGGGGGCTGAACGAAGAACTGGCAGGCCGGATGGCATATTCTGCTCATTTCACGTTGTTTGAAGAGGTTATGTCAGAAGTAAAAGGGGTAAACCCAATGTTGGTGGCCACTACCCTGATGAGCACATTACCAGAACTCAGGCGTGATGGTGTAGCTGTGGAGAATTTAAACATTAATCATTTTCTACAGGTATTTGAACTGGTCAACTCAGGCGGTGTAGCAAAAGAAGCATTACCGACCTTACTTAGAGCTCTGTCCGACCAGCCCGGAATGACAGCCCGGGATGCTGCCGCCAGCCTTGACCTTGAAAGCATTGATGATGAAAGTGTTGAACGGATTGTAGAAGACATCATAACCCAGCGCATGGATTTCGTGAAGGAGCGCGGCATGGGTGCGGTAGGACCATTGATGGGCGAGGTCATGAAAGAACTGCGCGGCAATGTTGACGGCAAGACACTCAGCAGCATGCTGAAAAAGAAGATTGAAGAACATCTTGATGCGGAAAAATAATCACCATGCGCAGTAATTATTATTTTATTGATTAAGTTCACAATGTAATGTATTATCGTTATATTTATGTATCTAATGTGTCTATCTACTCTACATCGCAAAACGTGCATTTCAATCCGGCAAACTTTGCAGTAGCATTTGAGCGCGATTCGTGATTGGAGTGTGGTTGTGTATAAACAACGCACAATATTTATTAGCTATAACATCTATACAAACAGGATAAGAATTCAAAGGAGGAGAGGCAAACGTCAGTATTTATCGAAATAAAGGACCTGTCAGTGGGTTTTGATGACGTGGATGTGTTGAAGAACATCAATCTTACAATCAATGAAGGCGAATCAGTGGGGATTCTCGGCAAAAGCGGTGCCGGTAAGTCAATACTCATGCATGTACTAAGGGGGGTGGAAGAGTATGAACGGATATCAGGCCAGGTTATATATCACGTGGCCCAGTGTGAAAAATGTGGTATCATTGAACCACCGAGTAAAGTAGGCACTTCATGCCGCAAGTGCAGCGGTGACATGAAAGAATTAACTGCTGATTTTGTATCTCTTTCCATGAACGACCCGGCAAGGAAAGGCGTTTCCAGGCGTCTTGCTATTATGCTTCAGCGGACTTTTGCCCTGTACGGTGATGAACGGGTTATTGTGAACGTGATGAACGCCCTGACCGAGATAGGGGAGAAAGGACCCAATGCGATTCATAAGGCAGCAGACCTGCTTGATAAGGTGAACCTGTCCCATAGAATGATGCACATTGCCAGGGAACTCAGCGGTGGAGAAAAACAGCGTGTGGTACTGGCAAGGCAATTGGTCAAAGACCCCATGATGCTCATTGCGGATGAACCCACGGGTACATTGGACCCCAAGACTGCAGAACTTGTACACGAAGGTATAATGCATGCGGTTAAAGAATACAAAATGTCGCTGGTAATCACCTCCCACTGGCCCAAGGTAATCGAGGAACTCTCACACAAGGCAATCTGGCTTGAAGATGGTAAAATTGTGGCAGAAGGTGACCCGAAGACCGTCAGTGCTAAATTCATGGAACAGGCCGGTGAAATAGAGAAACATGAAATCAATATTGGCGAACCTGTCATAAAATCCAAGAACCTGAAAATGAAATATTTCTCTCTTGACCGCGGCGTAGTCAATGCAGTAGATGGCATTGATTTTGAAGTGCGTGAAGGAGAGATATTCGGGATAATCGGTGTGAGTGGCGCTGGAAAGACAACAACATCCAAGATTATCACTGGTAATTTACAGCCCACTGAGGGTGAAATTGACATCAGGATTGGCGATGAATGGATAGACATGCGAATAATGGGTTACCACGGCAAGGGACGAGCCACTAAATATATCGGTGTGTTGCACCAGGAATACAGCCTGTATCCGCACAGGAATGTTATAGATAACCTCACAGAATCCATTGGTCTGGAACTCCCTCATGAACTTGGGGAACGTAAGGCCATATATACGCTTACCACTACGGGCTTTTCAGAACAAAAGGCCAAAGGCATCCTGTTTAAGATGCCGGATGAACTAAGTGAAGGGGAGCGACACAGGGTGGCAATGGCAGCTGTACTGATGAAGGAACCCAGGATACTGGTATTTGACGAACCCACAGGTACAATGGACCCTATCACAAAGATAGAGGTGTCCAAATCAATCCTGCATGCCAGGGAGACCATGGGCGAAACATTTGTGATTGTGTCCCATGATATGGACTTTGTTGCCGAGGTATGTGACCGGGCTGCCCTGATGAGATTGGGTAAGATTGTGGATATCGGCGATACGGCCGAAGTGCTAAGCCGTCTGACAAAAGAGGAACGCGAAGAATCACTGGAAGGCATATCGAAAGAATTATAGTTTTTATCTGTAAATATTAGGTATAGCAGGTAAGTATCATGGACTATGGGTATTTTGATATGGAGGACTGTTAGTGAGCGGCACTATCACAGTTGAGTTGAATGAACTTTCAATAGAGATTGAAGAGAAAGCCACACTGGGCGAGTTGCTGACAAAGACACAGACAACCCACAACAAGGGCACAACCATAGGAATTGTGAAATGGGGGGGGGAGCGGGAAGAGCTTACTACCGAATACAGTGTGAAGACGAACAAAGGTGAGTTCAAGATAGAAGTGGATTCCGAAAAGGCTGAATTTTTGAATACCTGGGCTACTAATTTTGTTGGAAAAGAATTGCCTGCTCATTGGGCAACTCCGGATGCAGTGGCTTTTGGTCCGGTTGAAACTGGTATTAAACCCGATAGAGGTACATTTGCGTATAAGAGGTATGATATTATCTTTGGTGCTGGCGGTTATGATGCCAAGAACACTTATGTGATAATTGCAAAAGGCAATCATACGGCATCTCACGGCTCTCCGGTTGACGGCGGTGTATTTGCCAGGGTCATAACCAGCAAGAACATCCTTGCAAAACTGGAACAGGGGGATATCATTACTGATATCGAGCCGGTTATAAAATGGGAAACCCTGACAGATAAGATTACTACTACTGACATGGACACTGCACTTGAGGATGGCATGAAGATATTCACTTATTTTGCAGTTGAAATGAAATCAGAATCACCGGAAGGTGCAGAACATTTCCTTGGGCTGGTACGTCACGGGTATTTCAGGGTGGATGATATATCCAGTTCTTATGTAGTGGATGATGTACTCAAAGGTGAAATTTGTACTTTCGAATCGCTGGATTCCCGCTCAGAAGGTAGTGTGGCGGTACGTACCCAGGGTGATGGAATGGGCAGGGTATTCATCTCAAAGGAGGACCGTACCAGCAGCGTGGCACATTCAATTGTTGGAAGCATTACTAAGGGAATAGAATTGGTAAAGCTTGCTGAAAATGGCAATAAACTTACTGTGATTGCAACGCCTGAGCGTGTCATGTTTTTGGGCCTGAACATCAATGATGCCGCTGAACTTGCCCGGGAACGAGGGCTTATTCTGGAGATTGGGGGTTATGAGGGAGACGATGCCATAGTAGTT
Source organism: Methanosarcinales archaeon (assembly GCA_030638625.1). GTDB lineage: Archaea > Halobacteriota > Methanosarcinia > Methanosarcinales > Methanocomedenaceae > Methanocomedens_B. The sequence continues at coordinate 546 of DAOWEE010000329.1, read as the reverse complement.
GAACAGCGTCCGGAAACCACAATGGAGATATTGGAGGGGGGTAAAATATCTGCTTTTTGCATCCCGCCTGACCAGTTGATACACATAGAATTTTATTATGATAAAGCACCCACGACAGTGGAGTATTTCAAACATGCCCTTAAACTTAAGGAACGGCCACTTGGCCCACTGCCGGTGGATTTCACTTATGAGAACACCACTCTGTTAAAGACCATAAAAAGAGTAGAGTCATACAAGGAGATTATGCCTGAAAATACACCAAAAGATATGGTTCTTGCAGGCGAGATGGGTGTGACTAACCAGGCTTCTAAGACGTACGGATTGATAGGGGTTAAGGGTGTGGATGATGAGCGATACGGCCCCACAGGTGAGAAGTTCCACTGTACCAATATTATTGGAAAAGTGACTGATGCCATTAAATTAGAGGCGTTCAAAAAGGGCGATATCGTCTATGTGATGGAGGTGGAGCAGGATGAGTGACGATGACATTATCAGCAAGATGATAGTGCTGCACTCTACATTTACCCTGCCCAGTGATTTAGTTAT
>DAOWEE010000076.1 GCA_030638625.1 Methanosarcinales archaeon | reverse complement strand
TTTGCCAGTTTGGGGTCATGCTTCATTTCATGGTTTGCATCACACAGTGAGCCGTAGCAACCGTTGCATACTGTGAGCACATCCCTGTCCATTCCTTCTGATAATGCGATGTTCCTGGATGCAAGCGCCAGCCATGAAGACTTATCAAAGCTCCTGAACACTCCGGGAGCTGGGCAGCAGGATGCCCCGTCCAGGTCTGACCAGTCGATGCCCAACTCATCCAGCACAAGCTTGGTGGCCTTCTCAATACCGGGATACCGGTTGGGTACGATACAGCCCAGGAACAGCGATACTCCCTTCATTCCGATTCCTCCGTAAGTTCCGTAAATCCGGTGGATTCCAGCAGCTTCTTCACCTGCTCAAGTGCGTCAGGGAATTTGTGCACTGTATTAGGCAGCCTGTCCAGGCCCAGCTGCTCCCTCTTTTCCATGAAATCATCATTGATGGGTACGGCATGCCCTTTTAGTAACACCGCCTGGGCCACCTTACGGTGGGCGGGAAGCATGAACCCCTGCTTGATAGCTTCTGTCCTCAGGGTCAGGATGGCATCCACGGTCCTGATGCCTCTGGGGCAGCGTTCCTGGCAGGTATAACAGGTGGTGCACATCCACAGGTCGTCATCGTTCAAGACATCTTTATCGCGCCTGACAGACTGTATTATGCGGCGTGTGTTCAGGCCTGTATAGGTGCCGGAAGGGCACCCGCCCGTGCACGTACCGCACTGCATGCATGTAAGAATGCTGAATCCTGCATCTTCCAGGATATGTGATGGTTTTAACGTCATTTTGATCATCTTTACTATCATCGATTAATAGAATGTTTTTTATAGTAGTCGTGCGGCAAGTTTATTCCTGTTATCGATTATAATATATAAAACATGAGGGCAGTTGATTGCAGGATTCTATTTTTCAAGGAAGTAGCTCGTTAATGATGGGGAGACTACCCTCCTTCCTGTGTTACATAAGCTAAAAGTACCATTGAAAATAATTCTATGTCGATGCTCAATATAGTAAATGTGGTAATCACTGCCAACCTTGGCATACCATTGGACTTGACAGATATTGCAGCAAAACTTGATGCACCGTATAATCCCGAAAAGTTCGACGGAGTAGTTTACAGGACCGAACGGCCACGTTCCACCATAATTTTTTTAAAGAATGGTAAAGTCGTATGCAACCTGAAAAAAATCGAGGATATTAAGAAGTGGCAACCTGTTTTTGAAGATATTCTTAAAATCGTTGACATTGAGCATGCTGGAATTGAGATTGAAGTACAGAATATCGTCACTACCACTGACCTGGGGAAGACTCTTGATCTTGCACACCTGACAGTACGGCTCGGACTTGAAAATGTTGAGTATCATCCCGAAAGTTTTGTCGGGCTTGTGTACCGTATACCCGAATATAATGCCACTCTTATGATATTCAGGACCGGCAAGGTTAATATTTTAGGTACAAAAAAACCGGGCGATGCAGAACATGCTTTCAATAAATTACGAAACATCATAAATAACGATTAAATTAGAAATGTATATCGGGAAGTTAAGTCATCTAACTCCCCATGCTCCAGATTTTACTACTGGGCAGTGCCCTTGCCGGGCTCCTTGCATTTTTGGCAGGTATATTTGAGAACGAAGACTCAGATGCCGGTTCTGCCAGCAACCCCAACTCACAGGTACAGCTGGCACCCCAGATAGAACACCTGCACAGGTATTACAATAAGGCCATAGCAGGCGAGCCCCCACAGAATGCCTTATGGGCGGCCCTGGCTGCCACTGTAGCCTACCTTCTTTCGGCCCGCCTGGGAATGGACCCGATCCCTGGTGTCATTCTTGGTTCAGTGCTTGGTGCGCTCACCGCATCATTATTACAGGGAATGTACGGCTCACTTGCCCACATCTCCCGCATCGCCAGCATGAAGAACTTCAAGCAAATGCTCTACTGGGACAGCCTGCTCTCCCCACTCCCCCTTTCCATGACCTATACATTCTTAAGCGCCTTGTGCCTGACACTTTTGTCCTTCGTGATACACGGCCTGCTTGGCAGCCCCTTCCCTGTCCCACTCATAGCCATGTTCCTCGGTTTCACTCTTGGTGCAATTGCATCATCCACAGGCGATGTGCATTACGGGGCCGAACGGCTGTACCAGCACTATAAGTTCGGGTCCGGCATTGCCATATCCAAGCAGGGGGACATAGATGTGAAGGGCGAATACGGCTACCGCAACTCTGTGGACACACCCTATTTTACCCTGCGCTTCGGCGGACCCGTGACCGGACTGACCTTCGGGCTGTTGATATTCATTGACGCCCTCTCCAGGATATCCGGTGGTGTGTGGACTTCCGTCATTCTTGAATTTTCAATAATCGCGCTCATACTTATCTTCATAGTTTTTCTTGAAAAATACACACGGGACAAGTACGGTCCCTTTGAGGAGGGAAAATAAATGGACCCTATAACTTTAATGTTATTCATCATCGCAGGCGGCGTATTGGTGGGTGTTTGTGTACATTTCATCCCTGCCAGTGCGGTTGGTGCCATGTCTGCATCCACCGGTATCGCCACAGGCCCTTCCATGCTCTCATTCGGCGCCGGACTTTCCGGCATTCTATCAGCTTCCTTTGCACTGGAGACAGGTCCGGTGGCAATGCTGGCTTCAGGAGCTGCCGGTTCTACCTTGATGGTAGTGCTGACCATACTGGGTGGTAACCTGGTGAATGCCTTTGGCACAGGCGTACCTCCCGTTTCCGGCCAGACGGCCAGCGGACAATCGGTCCTGGGCAGCAGCACCAAGGATGCTATCACAGGATGGGAACAAAAACCATTTGTAACTCCAGGCACCGATGGTCACGGTATGCCTGTGCAGACCGCAATAAGCGGTGCAATTGGCGGAATAATAGGGGGGCTGGGTGGTGCCATGGTGTTCTTTGGAGTACATTACCTGTTTGTACCAATAACCCAGGAAACGGCAGCAATATCAGGTATGATAGCAGCAGGAATATTCCTCATCAACTGCGTACTGCCCGCATATACCCTTGTGGGAAAGACCGAAGGCATGTTTGATAGGAAGATGTTGAGAATCCCAAAAACATTCTTTTCATGCCTCATTGTCAGCACATTCCTGGCAGTTATAATATACTCGGTGTCGACGTATGCATCAATGGGGGCGGTTTGAATGAGTACCGGAACTCCTGCAGTATCGGGTGGAGCTGACATCCCATCCCTCAAATTATTCATAGTTTCAATAATCACAGGACTGGTAGCCATTTTCCTTCAAGGATATACTGGTGCCTATGTTTTTATTTTAGTTCCACTTATCTGGCCAGCTTTCGTTGGCAGTGCCAACGGTGTACGCAGCCT
>DAOWEE010000345.1 GCA_030638625.1 Methanosarcinales archaeon | reverse complement strand
CCTACCAGGGCAATGCGCTGTGCCGATGTTATCTTGATGGCTGATGCATTGTATTTCTCTGCCACGTCGGCGATTTTTCGAAGCGTGCTTACATCCATTATGCCGCCAGGGATGTGTGGGGCTATGGCATAGGTTTCTTTATCTCTCTGTACAATCGCTCCTTTTTCTGGAATATCCTTTGACATTATTGCTAACCTCCAGCCACAGTATTACTTGTTTATAGGTAATATGGGTTATGTCATTTTGAAACGTCATTATTACTTTCACTCCGCTTTGATAAAGTATATCTACCATCCAAATAATCTACATGTTGCCTCTCTAACAATAACAAACTGGAGGCTTGAGGAATCGGAAATGATAAAAGAGACAGCTAAGCAGATTGAAGAGCGTTTTGGCAAGATGGATATTAAAATACCCATCAATGAGATTGAAAGTCGACTTGAGAAACTTGTGAACGAGTTCAAGGTTCCGGCTGAAGAAGCACACAGAAGTGTGGTTAACTATTTTCTAAAGGAATACAATATTCCGCGTGGGGATTTCTACACACAAGACGGTGAAGCGTCTACTATTAAGGTAAACGAGATTACCACTGACGGTAAATGGGTTAATCTCACAGCCAAGGTGGCACAACTCTGGGATAACACCCATGAGAGCATTGACCAGGTGGGCCTGATAGGAGATGAAACTGGCACTATTAAGTTCATAAAGTGGGCCCGTGCCGAGTTGCCCGGTCTGGTAGAAGGAAAGAGCTATATGTTCAAGAACGTGGTCACAAGCAGCTACCAGGGACGTTTCGAGATAACCATGAACCGCACCAGCCATATCGAAGAAATCCAGGAAGATATCGAGATTGGCACTGTGGATGTCGAGTTTGAAGGTGCGATGGTGGATATCCAGGCCGGTTCAGGTCTGATAAAGCGGTGCACTGAGTGTAACCGTGCTCTTATCAAAGGGGTATGCGGTGAACACGGTAAAGTGGAAGGGACTTATGACCTGCGAATCAAGGCAGTGATAGACGACGGCCTGATTGTGCAGGATGCACTGGTCAACCGCGAAGTGACAGAGCAACTTACCGGTATTACCCTGGACGAGGCAAAACAGATGGCCACCCAGGAACTTAACCAGGAAGTAGTGCTTGAAAAGATGACAGAAAAATTGTTAGGTAAATATTATTTGATAAATGGTCCAAGACTTGACCGGTATATACTGGTTGAGACAGTTTCACCTCTCCCGCCTATGGAAGCGGGTAAGGTAGATGCTTTGTTAGCTGAGTTGGAGGTGTGAATTATGGCATCACAGTATTCAAGGGAAGTTGCACATAGAGTGTTTGCACAGGAGTTCAGGGATTCCGATTTATCTTTCAAGGACAGCAATGACCAGTATTCACCCCAGTATCTCTTAACACCCACCGGCGCCAAGGTAAACCGGATGTTCATAGTGGGTACACTGACAGAGAAAGAAGACATCGGAACCGATGCAGAATACTGGCGGGCCCGTGTGGTAGACCCTACTGGTGCGTTTATCATATATGCCGGACAGTACCAGCCTGAAGCTGCCAGGGCCATAGCCGAAATGGAGGCACCTGCATATATTGCCATCGTGGGTAAGCCAAGTACTTACCAGACCGAAGACGGCAACGTCCTGACCTCGGTAAGGCCGGAAAGTGTGCATATTGTGGATGAAGCAACCAGGCAACGCTGGGTGGCAGAGACCGCACAGCGCACAATGGAGCGCATTAATAACCTGAACGGCAACAGCCCCGATGCTACAAAGGCCAGGGAGCATTATAACACTGAGGTTTCAGTGTACAAACAAATGCTGGTGGATGCATTAAAAGAACAAACACAGGAATAATTTGTTGACATCTTGGGGCTGACTGCCCCAATTCTTTTTTTGGAAAAAACATTTATGCTTAAATAGCCCTTTATCCATCACTTAGTGGTGATATTGTGGTATTTGAGATAGAAAAGGTATATGCAAGAGAAATACTGGATTCCAGAGGAAATCCAACTATAGAAGTTGATGTGTCAACTTATTGTAATGATACCCGTTTAAGGGGATTTGGACGAGCCAGTGTTCCCAGCGGTGCATCTACCGGTTCAAATGAAGCACTTGAGATGCGTGACAAAGATAAACGCTATCGTGGTAAAGGAGTGCTTACAGCCATCCACAACGTGAATGCTACGCTTGGTCCCGAGATAATGGGGATGGACGTACGGCATCAGCGGGAAATTGACCTGATGATGATTGAGCTGGATGGTACCGAGAACAAGTCCAGCCTGGGTGCCAACGCCATACTGGGCGTAAGTCTGGCAGTAGCCCGCGCAGCAGCCGACTCACTGAAAATACCACTCTACCAGTACCTTGGAGGTGCAAATTCATTCACCTTACCGGTCCCCACCCTCAATATCATAAACGGTGGACAGCATGCCGGTAATGACCTTTCTATCCAGGAATTCATGATACAGCCAAAAGGGGCAGAGACCTTCCGCGAAGGATTAAGATGGGCGGCAGAGACCTACCATGCCCTGGGCGACATCCTCAATGAAAAATATGGTGCCGGTGCCACGAACGTGGGTTATGAAGGAGGATATGCTCCTCCATTAAGTATGACAGCAGATGCCATGGAAGCCATAACAGATGCCATTGAGGAAGCAGGATATACCGAAGACGATATCACTATTGGTATTGACGCTGCGGCTTCATCGTTCTATAAAGACGGCAAATATGACATTGATGGCGAACAGCTAAACGCGGGCGAACTGGTTGATTATTATCTCGACCTGGTGAACACGTATCCCATTTACCTCATCGAAGATGCCTTTGAGGAAGAAGCGTTCATGGATTTTGCAACTCTTACCGAAGAACTGCCCGAGACCATAATTGTTGGAGATGACCTTTTCGTCACCAATGTGGACCGCCTTAATACGGGAATTGAAATGGGAGCATGCAATTCATTACTGCTCAAGGTCAACCAGATTGGCAGCCTGAGTGAAGCATTTGATGCCGCGACCACTGCACACCGCAACGGTTACAGTGTGGTTGTGAGTCACCGTTCAGCAGAGACTGAGGACAGTATGATAGCCGATATCTCTGTGGCACTGGGTGCGGAACTTATCAAGACCGGGGCACCTGCCAGAAGTGAGCGCACGGGTAAATACAACCAGCTTATGCGCATTGAAGAAGAGCTGGGTGAAGCGGCCCATTATATGAGAATTTGATATTTTGCCGGCGTTAAGTAAGTGGTAAGCTAGAGTCGTGCCAGATTTCTGATGATATTCTGGCACTTACAGGGGTGAATAAGACAACAGTGTTGCTACTATTACTGTAATGTATATTGCCCTGAAATTACCAACCCCGCCCAGGTTTATATATGTACTGCCCTCGGTCTGCTCAGTTATATTAAACAATGACAGGACCGTTCCCAGCAGGATGCCAAACACGCCTGAGACAAGTACCACGGTGGCAACATTGCCAGGGTCCAGTATCAGGGCAAAGGGAATGGGCAGCAGGCCTATGTAATCAGGCATGACCATACCGATGCCTGATTTAAATTCAGTTAACAGGTGAGTGGCTATCACTACAATCAGCATGATCTCTAATGCTGCAAAACCCGGATTAGTAATCACTGCATACATTGAAAACAGAAGTGGCAGGATGAAACCGCCTACATTTAATGTTACCCGTGTATTGAATACCAGTTCATCCCCAAGATCAAATTCCTCTGCCAGCGGCACCGAGTAGAATTCACCCAGCAGTTGCATCTTCTCTTCAGAAAAGTCAGGTTTCTTTGTCCGCATACGGTAGACAGGTATCTCTGTGGCCGAAAAAACCAGCATGCCTACCAACATTAAGCTTAGCACGACAGGGTGAATGTTCCACTGGCTGCCAAGTATATTGGTGTAAATAAGGTAGAGTATAGGCAGAAGCATTATACCGAACAGTCCGAGCATTTGCGTATCCTGCCTTGATATCATTCCCCGCATGAGATTTCACCTCTATGTTAAATATTCTTTTAGATTGTTGGAGAAGTTAATAAACCTGATTGTTTTATTTTATTTCGGTTCCCTAAAATGGAATCTGGCTATTATTTATATCGTTTTACAATCAATGACATAAATGGGGCATTACAAAAGTAAATAGAAATGTAATTCAAATAGTGGAAATATAAAATGAATATCATCAAAAGCAAGGAGTTAATAATATGAGTTTATTAAATCGAATGGGGACTGTAGTTAAAGCAAAAATGAATAAGTTGATGGATAAGGTGGAAGACCCAAGGGAAACCCTGGATTACTCTTACCAGAAACAACTTGAATTGTTGCAGAATGTTAAGCGGGGCGTAGCTGAAGTAACCACTTCCAAGAAACGGCTTGAACTGCAAAAGGCAAAACTGAACCAGAATATTGATAAGCTGAACGGCCAGGCCCGGGATGCGGTCAAAGCCGGCAGGGAAGATCTGGCACGCCTTGCACTGGAAAGGAAGGGAGGTCTGATGTCCCAGATCCAGTCCCTTGAACAACAGATAGCTGATCTGAACAAGGAGCAGGAAAAGCTCCAGGCTACTGAAAAAAGACTGTCTACCAAAGTCGAATCCTTCAGGACAAAGAAGGAAACCATCAAAGCCCAGTACTCTGCGGCAGAGGCACAGGTCAAGATCACAGAATCGGTAACAGGGATAAGTGAAGAGATGGCAGATGTGGGCCTGGCAGTCCAGAGGGCAGAAGGGAAGATAGATAATATGAAAGCACGCTCGTCTGCACTGGATGAACTGCTGGAACAGGGCACGCTGGAAGATTTTACCGGCGGAGAGGATGATATTGAAAGAGAGCTTGCAAAGATAAGTGCTACCAGTAACATTGAATCCGAGCTTGCGTCCCTGAAAGAGGAGGTGGGCAAATGATTGTCAGGATAATGGGTGAAGGGCAGTTCCAGGTAGCCAGCAGTTTGCTGGACGAACTGAATGTCATTGACAACAAGATAGTGGATTACGTAGCAAAAGAAAATGAAAGCGACTTCAAGAAGGAGCTGAGTAATCTAATTACTGCGATAAAAGAAAATGGGACCTCCATAGATGATGCAGATATTGTGGAATCCGACATCATTGTTCCACCTGAAGACCTGACACTGGAAGAAGCGGCCGGGATTTTCAGCGGGGAAGGGCTTATCGAAGATTAATTAGGTCTGATTATAAGGGTATCCCCCAGAGGGGGTACCATTTTTCCACATTTTTTTCTATGGGAAGTTCGCTATCCATCACTGACCTGAGCCT